>JANMWU010000380.1:0-3195 GCA_031380785.1 Gemmatimonadaceae bacterium | reverse complement strand
GTTCGGCAACTTCGTCCGCCTCGTCGAAAAGTTCGTCGGGGAGGGAGATGGCAGTCTTCATACCTGAGTATAACCTTGGTATTACCGGCGCGCTATTGCCGACTGTGGCTGCCAGTTCGCGTCACAGGCGCCCGGACTCGTCAACCGCCAGCAAGAGCGTGTCCATCGGCTCGAAAGTGGACGCTCTACGCATGACGAATGCTCCGCTTGACGATGACGCCGCGTGAACATACGGTCATCGGCATACGCGAGCGCCATCGATTACGCTCGCGCCTTACCACTTCTGCTGCGACACCCATGCCCCCCGGCCGCCAGGACCCCTGCCCCTGCGGCAGCGGGCGCAAATACAAGAGGTGCTGCGGCGGTCACGTGAAGATCACCGCCGCGCGTCCGGCGCTCGCACCGTCCGAAATCATCGCTGGCAACCGTGACCTGCTCCACGCCGCGATCCTCCGCTTCGCAAACCGGCGCGGTGGTCCCGAGTGGATCCAGCTGGCGATGGATACCTACGTCGACGAGTGGTACGACGAAATGCCGCGCGACGAAATCCAGGCCATGCTGCCGTGGGCGCTGTTTCACTGGCCCGACGACGTCTCCGGGCTATCGATGGCCGAGCTGTTCCGCGAGAGCGACACGCGCCGTCTGGAGCCGCAGCTGCGTGCCATGCTGGATGCGGAGATCGACGCGCAATTTTCGATCTGGGAAATCACCGACACCACACCCGGTGTGGGCATACAGATGAAGGATCGTCTGACCGGCGTCGAACGATTTGTCAGCGACACCAAGGCATCACGCGACGTGCGCGCGCTGGAGGCGATGCTGGCCCGCATCGTCGACTACGATGGTGTGTTCACATTCAGCGGCATGTTCCCGATGACACTGCCGCCGTTCTCCGCCGAAGCTGTTATTTTGGAGATGAAACGCGCGTGTCGCGTGCGTACGCGCCCGGTCTCGCTCGTGAAATTGCGGCACCCGGAGCGCCAGCTTGAACTGCTCGACCGCTGGCGATCGATGTTTGACGACGCGCCCGCGATGCCAACGATGACAAATACCGACGGCGACCCGATGTCGTTTGTGTCCGACCGCTATGACTTCGACGCGGTCAACAAAGCGAGCATTGTCAGCGCGTTGCTGAACATCCCGGGCGCAGACACGCCGCCGGTTGACGGCGACGTCAGAGAAATCGTGCTGACGAAACCAGACAGTAGTTCACGAAAGTCGGTGCGAGTCATCGTGATTGCGCAAATCGAGTTTCAGGCGGCCCGCATGAAGGTCGAGACGAATTCCATCCGGCGAGCCGACGCTGCACGCGGGATGATTGAAGCGGCGCTCGGCAACCCCGTGCGTTACCGCATCCGCGAAGAAACCAGCGCGACTGCCGCGATGAATCCGGACGTCTCCCCGATGCGCGGATCGCGGGCACCGGATGTCGCGCCAACACCGGACATGCAGGACGCCGTGCGCCAGTTCCGCGAGCAATACATGCTCGATTGGCTGGACGAGAGTATTCCGGCACTCGGTGGACTGACGCCGCGTGAGGCGGCGGCCGACAAACGAAAGCACAAGGCGCTCGAGCTGCTGCTGCGCGATGTGGAGTACAACGAGAATCGCCTGCCGATCAGCGAGCGATTCGATGTACGCCGGCTCCGGTCCACACTTGGCATGTAACGGATCCAGTCGCCTTCCGACGAGGGCAGAACTTCGCCACCCCGCATGCACCGCAGCCGCCGATCCCACCTGCCCGGCGTCGGCAGCTCTCACCAGTTTGCTGGTGCCGACGGCGGAACCACGATCTGGTCAGGCAGCGGCGTTCCGGCTTGCCACTTGTGTGACACCAGCGTGTCGACAAGAGCGAGCACCGCGTCGCGCTGATCGTGCACGGTGAGCAGCAGCAGATCGCCGGGTCGCGCCCATTGCAGGGCAGTGCGGACGGCGTGCATGTCATCGGGCGCGCTGGTGCGCTGACTTTCGCGCACGCCGCGTTGGTCGAGGGCGCGCAGCAGCACGGCGCTGATCGAACCCGCTTCCCGGCCGCGCAGAAACTTCGGCATTTCCTTCGCGATGTAGAAATCGATTGCCCCGCTGTCGACCGCGGCATCGGCGATCTGCTGCAAGGCGAGGTCGTCGCGATCGCCGCCGGTGCCGAGTGTGATGGCGCGGCGCGGCGCCGGCAGCGCGGCGGTCGACTGAATCAGTGCGGCGACACTCTGAGCGTTGTGCGCGTAGTCGATCACTGCCGTGATGCCGCCGAATTTGCAGAGCATGAGGCGGCCCATGTTGTCGCTCGGGTCAGCGCCGAAATGTCGGAGTGCTTCAGTGGCTTTCGCGCCGAGTCCGAGTTCTTGCGCAATAGTTAGTGCAAATGCGGCGTTAAGAATGTTGTGACTCGCCGCACCATTGAGCGTCGCCGGAATTTCCGCGAGTTCGCTAGCGGTCATGCCGATATTGTCTGGGAATGCTTGGCGTCTTGGCGACTTGGCGTCAAAGCTGTTCAGTGACGCAGCTCTGATCCCAATGCTGCGAGAGTCAAAATGGGCGACGCTATCAGCGAGCGCAGGAATATCGGAGTTGTAGATCAGCGTTCCGCGACCTTGGACGGCGCGCGATACGATCATCTTGGCATCGGCAAGCGACGCGAGGTCGGTGATGCCGTAGGTGCCGAAATGGTCGGGCGACAGCGTGACGATGGCAGCAACTGCAGCGTGCTGCATGGCCAGCCCGCGACGCAGCATGCCACCGCGCGCAGTTTCGAGAACGGCGAATGTGACGGCGGGATTTTGCAACACGCGTCGCGCGCCGGCGGGACCGGAGTAGTCACCGGATTCCACCCGGGTGTCGCCGATCCAGACGCCATCAGTGCAGGTGTAGCCAACGGTGTGCCCGGAGGCGCGGGCCATCGCGGCGACCATCCGCACGACGGTTGTCTTGCCATTTGATCCGGTGACAAGGACGATCGGGATATCACGAATGGCAAGCCAGTCGATTTCTTGGACCGGCGGAACTGCATCGAGTATCCAGCCGCGCGATCCGGTTCCCGTTCCGACGAAGATGCTGGTCTCATCGAACGTGATGTTGAGGCCGAGGCGTTGGGCTTCGTTCCAGAGTTCGAGCAGCGGGCGGCGACCGTCCGGTGCGCGGAGCATCTCAGCGTCCGCGAATGCAAGAAGTGGAGAGAGATCGTCATCGGCGGCGCTA
>JANMWU010000327.1:0-3027 GCA_031380785.1 Gemmatimonadaceae bacterium | reverse complement strand
CGTGTGCGCTGACGCCGTTCGTGTCGCGGGCAACGGGCACGGGCGTCGCGACTGGTGTGGTCAAGCCAATGCGCTTTGTCCTTGCACCGCAGACGTCACGCGAGCTGGCGGTGCACGTGACGCTCGACGCGGCGGTGTTTGCGCCGGGCACGGACTACTTCGGGATGCTGCGGGTAAGCGGGGCAGGCGATCGTGAGATGCTCGTGCAGTTGGTGGTGCGGGCGGCAGATGTCGGAGACGGAGCGCTGCTTTCTGACGCAGCGGCGGAAGCGTAGCGGTAATGCGGAATGTGAGCCGCGCCGGAATACTGGTGCCGGAGCACATAAGCGACGAGACCGGATATCAACGGACGTGCGGCGTTCGATCCATCGTCGTGTGCAAGACGCGCGATGCGACGGGGCGACTCGTAGACGCGATTGCGAATCAGACGTTCCCGCTCGTCTCACCCGACACCATCCGTCTCGCTCCGTGCGCGACTGACCTCACCAACTCGCTCAGTCACGCTCAATCGCCGTATCGCAATACTCTGAACACAGACTGCCGCCGCCACGCTACACTCCAGGTTCCGCATGGAATCCCTCCTCGAAGACGCCGGCGGTGAACCCGCTCTTCACCACTTCGTCGATCTCTTCTGCGGACACGTACGCGCTGATCCGCTGCTGCATCCGCTGTTCGGCGACGGAAAACCTGAACGCATCGGTCATCTCACTGCGTTCACGGTCGAATGTTTCGGCGGCGTCGACACGTACACGAAAAAGATGGGCGGATTTCTCGGATTGATCGCAGCCCATCGCGGACTCAAGATCGCCGAAGCGCAGCGCCTGCGATTTGTGGAGCTCTACATGACGACTGCGGACGAAGTCGGATTGCCGTCCGACGCGCCATTCCGCGAAGCGCTGCGCTCACATGTCGAATTCGGGCCCGAAGTGGCGAAACAGAATTCGCACGCCACGACCGACGCTGAGCTGCACCCGCTGCGCGAGGTGCCGATGTGGACGTGGCCGGATCACGTGCCGCCGATGTAGTATACGGTCATGGTGCGATAATTGTGTGACCAGCGGCGGGTCTGATGACAATGACGGCACGATTCCCGGCGATCGGCGGGCTCGCGTGTGCGGTGCTGCTCGTGGCGTGCGGTGGCAGCACGGAACCCGGCGGCGGCGCCAGCATCACAGTCTCGATGCTCCTTTCGCCGGAGCCCCGCGTCGGCGCGGCCTTCAGCGTCAACGCGGATACTCTCGTCATCGATGTCCGCACGAGCACCGGGCTGCCTGTCCACGGAGTAATCGCGACGGACGGCACGACTGGATGGCTGAAGCAGGTCGGCCGCACCCTATGGGAGCGTGCGCCCTTGCTTGGCGTGGATTCCTCTGGAAGGGTGCGCGTGCTCTGGCAGGCATCAGGATCGCCGAAGCAGGAACTCCATCTGGCGGCGGGTTCCTTCACCGCGCCCAGGGTCCAGCGTGTGGCGTATTTGACGCAGGCAGCCCTTCCACTGACCGTTGATACGGTCGTGACGTCTGGAGTCGGTGCCGTGTGTGTGCAGCAAGGCGGCCGAGTGGGCTGTACTGGCGATGGGAAGTGCGCTTCGTGCAACGGTGCCGCGAGCTCGACGCACGAGGCAGGGCGCCTGCATTGGTTCGGATTCTCCGCGCCCATAGCGTCGATCACGAGCACGATCAGCGGCGCGTGCGCGCTGCTCACCGATGGCAACACGGCGTGCTGGGATGGACTGGGGCCGGACAGTGTTGCCACAAATGATTCCGGGCACCCTCCATTCGTCGAACTTCGTGGCAGTGTTGGACGCACCGCAACCGGTGCAGTCTGGGTGGCTGCAGTTGCCGCACCCTACTCCGACCTACCGCTGCCGTTCGCCGAGCGGAAATGGCTCAGGATGCCATCCGATTCGGCCATCGTGTCGCTCCTGGAGCACTACACTGACCTTTTCGTGTGCGGTGTGACTGCGAGCAGCGCCTTGATGTGTGCCAGCACGCTTGATCCGGCCCGCTCGACCGTTCGCAGTCGCCCTCTCGCGCTCGTGCGCAATCAGGACAGCAACACGGCCGTGCGCGCGCTCGGTGGTTACGCGAAGGAGTCGTATGCCGGGGGGTCGAGCACCACGACACTCGTCGTGCTCCGGCCGAGCGGGACCAGTGTGGCGTACTCGCGCTCCTTCAGCGACACAACCGCGTGGATCGGGATCCCTACGGTGGACAGTTCGCTCTCCGGTCCGGATGCCAGGGTCCGCGACTGTGTTGTAGTGCTTGGCGGCTGCGGCAGCGCTGCATGGCGAAGCGTAAGTCAGTCAGGCCGCACCTACAACGAGCATATCTCGTATGAAGGGGGGTTCCGAAAGACTTGCGGCATCCGTGGAGTGATCGTTTGTCACACCTATTTGGCTCGGGGCTACCAGACGAGCTCTCTCGTTACGGTTGACACCATCCTCCTCGCGCCGTAGCCAGCATGCGCGCGCGGCTGCGCTACTTCGCCCCCATCCGCTTCAGCTCCGCCTCCGACGCGATGAACCCAAATCCCGGCCAGCCCCCGCTTGCCACTGACCGCGCAAACGCTGCCTTCGCTTTCGCGCTGTCGCCTTTCACCATGTACCAGTCGCCGAGTCCGAAGTTGAGCGTCGCCACCTGCACATCGGTGGTGTCGCCGGGTGAGAACATCGTCTCCGGCGTCACTTCGCCGCGATACAACTTGAGCCGCGTGACATACGCGTAACCCGGCGTTGTCGGCAGTGAATCAGGGTGACGCGCCAGCATCGCCGTCGCCTCGGCACCGCGACCGGCGCGCGACAGCGACATCCACAACCAGTCGGTGCTGCCGGCGCGTTCACCGCCATCCGGTGCGCGCGGCTGTGACCGCATGAACATCTCCGCGGCACCGGCAAAATCGCCTTCGATGAAACGCAGCACACCGAAGTGATAGAGAATGCCGTAGTTGGTGCTGTCGATGGCATAGCCACGCGTCAGATCGGCGCGCGCCTTTGCAAACTCGCGCACCGAGATGTAGCGGTGTCCG
>JANMWU010000224.1:0-18930 GCA_031380785.1 Gemmatimonadaceae bacterium | reverse complement strand
GCCAGCAAGCGCAGCGCCATGAGCAACGGACGCAGTCGTGATGCAGCACCCAACGGATACGCAACCCACGACACAAACACACCCACACCGAGCGCGAGCCCCAATCCGATCAGGGGGTTCACTTCGCTGATCCCACGCCTGTCCCGGGTGACGTGACGGGGATCGATCGCGGCGGCATCGCCGCGTCTGCACTGCGCGGCGCGACCGCGGCGGTCAATCGCGCGATGCCGAGGCGCGTTGCGATTGCGTCGCGCGTGAACGCAAACGCATCAAGCGCCGCGCCCGCCAGCGCGCTGCCACTCGCTTCCCGCAATGCTCTCGTCGGTTCTTTGGACACGCCGTTCACCAAGGTCTCGAAGTGCAAATGAGGGCCCGTGGAGAGTCCGGTCGACCCGACGTAGCCGATAACCTGCCCCTGCGTCACCACCTGCCCTTCTGCCAACCGCGCCGCGAACGCACGCAGGTGGCCGTACCGAGTCACCATGCCGTTGCGATGCCGGATCTCAACCAGATTGCCGAATCCACCGGCGTATCCCGCCTTGATCACTGCACCGTCACCCACTGACCGCACCGGAGTTCCGGACGCCGCCGAAAAGTCGATCCCTTCGTGGCGCCGCAGAATGCCAAGCAGCGGATGGAGTCGCAGACCGAAAAAGCTTGACATGCGTCGGAACTCGAGTGGCGCCGCGAGGAACGACGTGCGCATCGGCCTGCCTTCCACATCGTAGTACGCCGCCGTGCCCGTCGGGGTTGTGTATCGGATCGCCCGCATCCAGTCGTGCTCATGAAACAGCGCGCCGGCCAGCAGCGGGCCAACCAGTTCGGTGCCAAACGCGGTGCGTCGACGTTCGACCACCGCAACAATTGAGTCGCCGGCGATCAGGTCCCTGCCGACATCGAGTTTGTATTCGAACGCCTCGGCCAGTGCATACGCAGTTTCGAGTCGGCCGCGCACAGTGAGCACGCCGCGACCGGCTGCGCGCAATGATTCGACGAGCGAGCCGGCGACCGCCGCCCGGATCGCGACGGTGTCGGTGCGCCAGAGTTCATGCCGCTCGGTCGCCGTCCAGGTGGAGTCGGCAGTGCGCACGACACGAACACTGCGATCGTCGGCAATCTGGAACTCGACTTCGCGAAACGGCGCGGGGGCACTGTCAGCGAAGAGCGAAATCGGAATGTCATGTCTGGCGATTCCACGCGTCGTGGACGCCGCGAGTACAGCACGAGCGACGTCGCGCGCGAGACCGGCGCGCATCAACGCCGTGACAACATCCTCGCCTTCACGGATGGTGTCGCGTCGGGCGACGGGCAGCGCGATGGCCGCTTCGGCCGAATCACGCGGGAGCGGCGGCATGCGCTTGGGCAGCTGCCAGATCGCAATCGCGGCACCGCTGGCTACGGTGAGAAAAACCACAGCGCGCGCCCGACGCCTTGCCTGGCGTTCGAGCGCGCGCTGTCGTCGCGTCCGGTATCCTTCTTCCACGGGCGGGGCGTCGGCCATCCGAGGATGATGGCCAGAAACGCCTCAGGACTCAATCCATCTGCCGTCGCATGAAGGTAGGAATCTCGAGATCGTCCTGACTGACGGGCCGCATCGGCCGCGCCGGGCCGCTCGCCTGACGTTGCGCGGCTGGCGACTGACCGGTGTTTGGCGGCTGCTGGTGACCAGCCTGCCCCGGACGCACGATACTGTTGGCCTTCGGCACGACCAGCTGTGCGGGGACCTGTCGAACGGAACCGGTAGCAGGCACGATGCCAGGCCGGAATTCGGGGGCAGACTGGCCGAGCGCGCGATCAAAGCCAGTGGCAATAAGGGTGACGCGAATCTCGCCTTCCATAGCGGGGTTGCTGGAGTCGCCGCCGAAGATGATCTCCGCGTCATCGCCGACGGACTCCTGCACGAGCTCGGCGATCTGCTGCACTTCTCCAAGCTGGAGATCGGGGCCGCCAACGATGTTGATAAGCACCGACTGGGCGCCGGAAATCGAGACGCTGTCAAGCAGCGGGCTGGCGATAGCCTGCTGCGCTGCTTCCATGGCGCGGTTTTCACCGCGACCCACGCCCGATCCCATCAGCGCCGATCCACCATTCTGCATCACGGTGCGCACGTCGGCGAAGTCGACGTTGATAGTGCTGGACGTATTGATGATGCCAGAGATGCCGGACGTAGCCTGAAGCAGAACTTCGTCGGCTTTCTTGAGGGCATCCTGAAAGGGCATGCCGCGACCGACGACAGCGAGCAGGCGCTCGTTCGGTACGACAATCATCGTATCGACGTGCTTGCGCAGCTCACTGATGCCGAGTTCAGCCTGACGCATCCGCTTGCGCCCTTCGAATAGAAACGGCTTGGTGACGATGCCAACCGTGAGTGCGCCGGCTTCGCGGGCCAGTTCGGCGATGACCGGCGCGGCGCCTGTGCCGGTGCCGCCACCCATGCCGCACGTGACAAACACCAGATCGGCGCCCGCGACGACACGGCTGACCTCGTTGCGATTCTCTTCGATCGACTGGCGGCCGACGTCAGGTCTGGCGCCGGCGCCAAGTCCTTTCGTGAGGTTCTTGCCGATCTGGATTTTGACGTCGGCGCGCGAGTTCATCAGCGCCTGCGCATCGGTATTGACGGAGATGAACTCGACACCGCTGAGGTGCTCTTCGATCATCCGGTTGACGGCGTTCCCGCCGCCACCTCCAACGCCAATCACTTTGATGACGGCATTGGACGCGTTGCTGCGTTCCTCGAACTCGACGATCATGGCGGACATGAGGCGCTGCGCTCCGCGGAAAGACTGAAGGAGACCGGGGCGGCCGGCTGACAATTCAAACAAAAACCACGCTGGCCCGGAGACACGACCCACCGCTTCAGCGCGGACGACTTCAGAGTATAGCAAACCGCATTGCGCAACGCTACGTCCTGCGCGACGAACGTCAAGTGGCGAAGCACGTAGCGATTCGTCTCTATCACCGCCGCATCGATCGTGCCGCAACAACTGCGCACGTCGCCACTTAGCGAGCGCGCTTCGCGTGTCATGGGAGCTCCAGCGCTCGATCGCTCATGCCAATCGCTCGGCCCTGCGATCAGCCACTTTTGCCCGGAACCACTGGAGCCAATTTCACGATTTGCTGGCAAGCACGAATCGTTTCCGCAGCGCGTGAAAGGCTTGTCCGGAATCGCGTGCAAAGATTCGACGCTGGCTTGCGCTAAGGAAAAGGGCGCGATCCAGAGAGGACCGCGCCCGATATTTCAGCTTGTCTGTCGGTCTGAAAACGGCGAAGAATCAGGCGCCAGACTCCGCGTTGCGACCGATCAGAAGAAGTCCTGAAACCACTCCCGGAGCTTGCCGACGATCTGGTTCATGCTCGCCGGCGTCGCCGAGGCAGCTCGCTTCCCTGCCAGTGCCGGCTGCGTCATGGCCGCAATCGCGATCCGTCCGGCGCCGAACTGGGCCAGGCCTACCACGCAACTCGTTCGCGGCGACGAGACGGCTTCGACCAGCCCGTCCACACCGCTCGGCGACCCAATGCGCACCGTCTGACCGAATAAATCTGACGCGAGCTCGGCGATTCCCGCTGTGACGGATGCGCCACCGGTTACCACAACCCCTGCGTTCAGTTGCTTCGCGAAACCGGCGCGCTCGAGGTCGCGCTGCACATGATCAAAGATCTCGTCGGTGCGCTGCTGAATGATGTGAGCCAGCAACTCGTACGGGATCTGTCGCTCACCCGGCGTCACCACACTCGGCAAGGCGATGAACTGACCAGGCTGGATCATCGGCTCATACGCGCAGCCATACTCTTCCTTCAGCCGATCGGCGTCAGCCGGTGAGACGCCGAGACCGTGGATGATATCGGCCGTGACGTTCTGACCGCCGAGGTTGATCGTCGCGACGTGGCGGATCTTGCCTTCCAGAAAGACCGCCAGATCGGTGGTTCCAGACCCCATTTCAATCAGCACCACGCCGAGCTCCTTCTCGTCCTCGGTCAGCGTTGCCAGCGCGCTGGCGAGCGGCGCAAGGACGAGGTCCTTCGTCTTGTAGCCGGCCTTCTCGACTGCCTTGCGGATGTTGTTCGCCGGCGATGCGCCAACCGTGACGAGATACATCTCGGTCTCGAGCCGGGTCCCGACCATGCCGACCGGATCGCGTACGCCGAGATTCTTGTCGACCGTGTACTCCTGCGGAATCGCGTGGAGCAGTTCGCGATCGCGCGGGATGGACTGAGCACGGGCTACTTCGTTGGCGCGGTCGACGTCAGCGCGAGTGATCTCGTCGCCATTCACTGCCACGATGCCCTGACTGGTCATGGTCTGCACATGTTCACCGGCGATGCCGACATACAGCGATTCGACCTTCTGCCCCGCCATCCGCTCCGCGTCGCCAAGCGCCTGCGCGATGGAACGCGTGGTTTCTTCAATCTCGGAGATCACGCCGCGACGGAATCCACCGGTGCGCGCGGTACCGACGCCAAGCACGCGAAGCGTCGGCCGGCGCGGCAGCTCTCCGGTCACCTCCGCGATAATCGCAGTCGTGTACGCGGAGCCGATGTCGAGTGCGGCGACGAGGCGATCAGAACTCATGGCAGGCGGGCGATGACGAGGTTGCGGAACCGCAGGTCGAGTTCGGCCGCGCGGATATGGCGACGTGCAAGATCCTGCTCAACAGGAAAGATGTCTGTCAGCCGCGCCAGCGTCACCTGTGGCACGACGCGAACGCGCTGGCGCGCAGTGCGGAATTGCCATTCAGTGGCTGAGACGCGCCGCGCCTCCTCGATTGCGTCAAAGAGCGCCGGCGACTGGGCCCGCATCGCTCCGAGCAGATTGTAGAGCCGTCGGTCTGCGATGACGTCGCGCGGTCCGGCCGGCGGAAGTACGATGGGCGCGTCGAATGCCGACTGCGCGGGATCGATGGGCAGTCGCGTACCAGCGGAATCGACGCCGCGAAAGCCGTCGGAGGTCGCAATCAGCGCCACGGGCGTCCGCTCGACGATTGTGACCACCAGCGTGCCGGGCAGTCGCCGCCGCACTCTGGCTCGCGCCACGAGAGGAATGCTCTCGACCTTTGCGACGAATCGTGCCGGATCGTCGAATACGCTGGCGGCGGTATCGGCGCCGAGCGCCGCAATAACCGATGTTGGCGTCAGAAAGCGTGCGCCTTCCAGCTGCACCGTCTGCACATGGAAGTAGTCCAGACCGCGTAAAGCGTACGGTGCTGCAAACGCCAGCACCACGATCGAGGCAACGGCATACAGCAGCCGGCCGGCGAACTTCTGCTGCGACTCTGCGGTCGCGGTCTTATCGAGCGTGGTGTCTGCGGCGGTCGTCACAGCGTCTCTCCGCGCAGTGCACGCAGCAGCTCCGGTCCGACGAGTGTGACGTCGCCGGCACCCATCGTCAGCACAACATCCTTCGGTAAAAGAAGGCCGAGTACTGCCGCGGTGGCGTCGGCACGCACGCCGAACCAATCCGGCGCATGTCCGGCGCGCGCAGCGGCGTCTGCGATGAGCTGAGCCGACACCCCATCGATCGGTTGCTCGCGGGCCCGATAAATGTCAGTGAGCGCGATCAGATCGGAGCTCTCCGCCAGCGCGGCTCCGAACTCCTCAGCGAAATCGCGAGTGCGTGTGAACAGATGCGGCTGGAACAGTGTCACAATGCGCCGACCCGGATATGCGGCACGTGCCGCCTGCAGCGTGGCGCGGACTTCGGTCGGGTGGTGCGCATAGTCGTCGATGACGAGCACCTCACAGGCTTCGCCTTTCACTTCGAATCGGCGCTCGACACCGCCAAACGCCTCCAGACCAGTCCGAAGTTCTTCGAACGGATAGCCGAGCAGCAATCCGGCGCCGAGGGCAGCCAGCGCGTTGCGACGGTTGTGGTCACCAGGAACGCGGAGCACGAGTTCGCCGAGCGGCGCTCCGTCGAAGATCACGCGCATCGCATCGCCGTGCGTGATGCCAACCAGGCGGGCGTCGGGATGATCCAGGCCGTACCGCACGATTTCGGCGGAGTCCGGCAACTCAAGTGACGCCGCGCCGGCATCGTCGGCACAAATCACGATGCTCTTCGCGCCGGCCACATATTGCGCGAACGTCGCGAGGATGTCCGCGAGGTCGGTGTAAATATCGAGGTGGTCGGCCTCGATGTTCGTTACAACTGCGACTGTTGGGTGCAGCGCGAGGAATGAGCGGTCGTATTCATCGGCCTCCACGACCACCGTATTGCCACCGCCCCATCGCAGATTGCCGCCCCATCGTTGCACACGTCCGCCCACGATTCCGGTTGGTGCGGCGTCGGTACCGGCAAGCGCTTCCGTCGTCATGACAGTCGTGGTGGTCTTGCCGTGCGTCCCGGCGATTCCCACGATGTTCATTCCGTCGACAGCACCGCCGAGCGCTTCAGCGCGTCGGATAATGGGTAAGCCGAGGTCAGTTGCGGCTTTCAGTTCAACGTGATCCGCCGGAATTGCCGACGACGCAACAACCGCTCGGGCACCGGCAACGAAAGATGCGTGATGCCCCCGATGCACGATCACGCCGAGCGCTTCGAGATCGGCGTTTCCCGCCGCGCTCAGGTCACTGCCGGTAACGGTCACGCCGCGCCGTACGAAGAGTTCCGCGAGCGCGCTCATTCCTGCGCCAGCGATACCGACGAAGTGCACTGGTCCCGGATCCTGGTGACGGAAGATCCGCAGCGCGTCTTCGCGCATGCGTGCACTGGTAACCGCGTCAACACTCATCTCTGATCACTCGAAACTACAGGAGGTTCAACGACGCAAGAATATGCTTTGCAATCACTTGTGCAGCATCTGTTCGCGCTCTGTGTCGCGCCGACGCACCCATCGCACCCAACAGCGCATCGTCGCCACAGACCGCCGCAAGTGCGGGTGTCAGCGAACCGGAGGCCAGCGTCGACTGCACGATCAATCTCGCTGCATTCACTTCGGCCAGCGCGACTGCGTTCTGTGTCTGATGATCTGCAGCCGCGGTTGGCAATGGAATCAGAATCATGGGGATGCCCCACGCGCACAACTCGGCTGTCGACATCGCGCCTGACCGGGACACGGCAAGATCGGCAGCTGCATACGCGTCAGCCATCGGCTGCTGATATGCAACGACGCGGACTCGCTCGGACTGGTGTTGTTTCAGTCTCTCGAACTCGCCGCGCCCGGTGACCCAGATCACAGCCCAGCGTGGCGAGAGATTTGAGGGAAGCCAGGCTGCGACGGCGTCGTTGATTGCGCGCGAACCCTGACTTCCACCGAAGACGAGCAGGACCTTTTCTACCGAGTCGGCGAAGCCCCAGCTTTGGCGCGCCAGCGATCGCGCCGGGAGCGGAACTGGCGGTGGTGCGATCGGATTCCCGGTGACCAGCGCACGCGATCTTGCGGACACCGGTAGCGTGGCGGCGGATTCCGGGAAGCCGAGATACGTCGCCCGGGCCTTGCCGCTGAAGCAGCGGACCGTCAGTCCGGCGACGGCATTCTGTTCCTGCAGAAAGTACGGAATGCCTTTCACGCGCGAGAAGCCGAGCAGTGCGCCAGCGGCGTAGCCGCCCGTGCCGAGCGCGCCAATGGGCGGATATTTTCGCGTCAGCTCACCGATGCTGCGGAAGGCCGAGATGAGACCGCGGGCCGTCTTCCAGTTCTGCCACGGCGCAGCGCGATACAGCGGATGCAGATCGAGCAGCGCGTGCTTCCACTTTGTGCCAGGCAGCACGGTGCGCTCGATGCCACGTTGCGCCCCGACGAACATGATGTCGAGGCCGGGCCGGAGCGCTGTCAGCGCATCAGCGATGGCCAGCCCAGGGTAGAGATGGCCACCCGTGCCGCCGCCCGCGATATAGAAGGAACCTGCATCGGACATCACCGGCTGCCGACGCCGAGTATCGGGTCGGGCATGGCATCACCGTACACGGGCTCGCGCGTGCTGCCGATGTTGACCAGAATACCGGTCATCGCCAGCGATAGCAGCAGGTTGCTGCGGCCGTACGAAATGAACGGCAGCGTGAGCCCGGTGTTCGGGAAGAGACCAGTGATCACCGCGAGATGTACGAAGGCTGTGGTGACCGTGGTCAGTGTCAGCCCGACGGCGACCAGCAACAGAAACTGACTCCGTGCATCGCGCGCGATGCGGAAGCCGAGCCACGCGTAGCCACCGAACAGCGCCACGACGGTGAACAGGCCAACGAACCCCCATTCCTCGCCGACGTTCGAGCCGATGAAATCGGTGTACTGGAACGGGAGGAAGCCGCTCTGCTGCCGGCCCGCGCCGAATCCGACGCCGAACATCTTGCCCGAGCCGATGGCGATCATCGACTGACGCGTCTGAAGATTGATGTCCTGTGCGCAGCCGGCAGCACGTGGTTCGTCGCGCCAGTCGGCGATGCGGCACTTCACATAGCCGTTCGTGCGACCCCAGAGCAGCGGAATGACGAGCAGTCCGATGATCAGGAAGTGGCCCACCTTGGCGCGCGCGACAAACAGCATCGATCCCATCAACGCCATATAGAAGAGCGCCACTGACACGTCGGGCTCGAGAATCGCAAGCACTGCCAGCGTGCCAATGACGGCGAAGAATGGCAGCAGCCCCTTGCCGAGTCGGCGCAGTTGTTCCCCCTTCTTCGCCGCCAGCATCGCCGTCCAGATGATCACCGCCAGCTTTGCGAATTCAGATGGTTGAACCGCGTGGCTGAGCAGGAAGCGCTTGGAGCCGTTCACGTTGGATGACAGCAGCAACACGGCGAACATCGTCACGATCGAACCGATCATGATCTTCCATGCCCAGCCGCGATAGCGCTCGGCATCGAACTTGGCGCAGATCGCGAACGCCACAATGCCCATGCCCGCACCGGTCAGCTGCCGCACCAGAAAGTATGACGGCGTGAGGTTTTTCTGCTGCGCCACGATCACCGTCGCGCTGTACACTGTGGCCAGTCCAACGACGAGCAGGATGGCCGTGATGAGCAGCAACGCACGCGCTTCCACGCCCATTCGCCAGCGTTCGCGCACGACTTCCACTGTGACGGCCGCCGTCATGAGCGCGCGCCCTGCGCCAGGCGTCGGAACGCCGCACCGCGTTCTTCGTAGTTCCGGAACATGTCGAAACTGGAGCAGGCGGGTGAAAGCAGAATGGCGTCGCCGGCGACGGTGAGTGAGCGCGCGCGCTCAACGACGTCAGCGAAGCCGCCGTCGACTCTCTCGATCGGGACGAGCTGATCGAGATCGTGCTCGATCTGGCCCGCCGCTTCGCCAAACGCGATCACGCGTTTACCGAGTCGTGAAAATGGTTCCGCGAGTGCGGTGTACGGTTCACCCTTGTGCCGGCCACCGAGCAGCAGGACGAATGGTCTCGTCATCCCCTGCACTGCGACGAGCGTGGAACTGACGTTGGTGGCTTTCGAGTCGTTCAGCCAGGTGCGGCCGTCGGTGGTGGGAACCGGCTCGAGGCGGTTGGGGAGCGCCTGGAATGACGTGAGCGCGTCTGCGATGACCGCGCGCGACGGTGCCGTGGCGAAATCGTCGTGCGCCAGCATGACGGCCAGCGCGGCGCTCAGTGCGTTCGCCACGTTGTGATCGCCCACGAGCGCAAGCTCGTTACGCGACAGCAGCGGTGCACCGAGCACCATCAGCTCACCGCTGGTTGGATCGTACCAGGCATCAGCCGGCGAACCGATGCGAAATACGCGCACACTTCCGGGAAGCACATCTCCGCGACCGAGCCGGCGGTGGAGGTGCATAACAGCATCGTCATCACCGTTCAGCACCCACTTCGACTGCTCGTCAGCGTTGGCGAAGATGCGCGCCTTGTCGGCGTAGTACTCATCGATCGAGGCGTAGCGGTCGAGGTGATCGGGACTGAGATTTGTGACGACGCCAACCGTTGGACGAATACCTGGCGTGTCATGGAGCTGAAAGCTTGAACACTCGAGCGCGACCCACGCCGGCTGCGGCTCGCGCAGCGCGACGTCGGCGAGCGCGGTGCCGATATTGCCGGCATCGACCGCATCGGTTCCGAGCGCGCGAAGAATGTGACCAGCAAGTGCGGTCGTTGTCGTCTTGCCGTTGGTGCCGGTGATGGCGATGTAGCGCAGCGACGGCATCGCGCCGAGCGCGATCTCCATTTCACCGACAACTGGCACGCCATTCGCGCGCGCGGCAACGAGCGGTGCTGCGGCTGGCGGCACGCCGGGACTGACGACGACCAACGCCGCCCGCGCGATTCGCGCCAGATCGTGCGCGCCGGCTTCGGCATCCACACCGAGCGCGCTGAGTCGCGCCGCCGCCTCAGCAACCGCTGGCGACGAACCAGCGTCGGACGCGTAGACTCGATAATCATCGCGACGAAGCAGCGTCGATACAGCGACGCCCGACCGACCGAGGCCCAGCACTGCGATCTCGCCCGGCGACCGGCCGACACGCGCAAACAGAGACTCGCTCATCGCAGCTTGAGCGTCCCGAGCGCGAGAAACGCACAAAGAATTCCGATGATCCAGAACCGGATTACGACCTGCGTTTCAGGCCAGCCTTTCAATTCGAAATGGTGATGCAACGGCGCCTTGAGAAAGACCCGATTCTTCTGCGCGAATTCGAGACCGAACTTCTTGCGGCGATACTTGAAAACGACGCGCTGCAGGATGACTGATATGACTTCCACGACGAAGACCGCGCCCACGATCGCCAGCAGGAATTCGCTCTTCAGCAGGATGGCGACCGCACCTACCGCTCCGCCGAGCGCCAGCGAACCGGTATCGCCCATGAAGACCTGCGCCGGGAAGGTGTTGAACCACAGAAATCCGATCAGCGCGCCGAACATCGCCGCGCAGAAGATCGTGAGCTCGCCGGCACCGCGAAGATAGAACAGCTGCAGGTAGCCGCTCACGTCCACGCGCCCCATCGCGTACGCGTAGACTGCGAAGGTCACGGCCGCGATCGCGCACAACCCGGCCGCGAGTCCGTCGAGACCATCGGTGAAATTCACAGCATTGCTGGCGCCGGCGAGAATGAAGGTCACAAATGGCACGTAGAGCCAGGCGAAACCGATACCCAGCGGGACGATCAGCACATACTTGAAGAACGGCAGCGTCGTGGATGCGCCCGGCAGTGAACTGATCGGATCGAGCCAGAGATAGAGGCCAAGTGCGACGCCGATCACGACCTGTCCGGCGAGTTTGTAGCGCTCGACCAGTCCTTCGTTCTTCACGCCCATGCGCTTCTGCCGCAGTTTCAGATAGTCATCAAGAAATCCGATGCCACCCATCCACGCCATCACGAAGAGCGCGAGCAGAACGTAGCGATTGTTGAGCTTCGCCCACATCAGCGTGGGCACGACAGTCGCGGCCAGAATGATCAGGCCACCCATCGTCGGCGTGGTGCCCTTGGCCTTGTGCGAATCCGGTGTGCCTTCGCGCACCACCTGGTGCAGTGCCATGGCACGCAGTCGCGAAATGATCACCGGTCCGACGACAAACGCCATCAGCAGCGCTGTGACTGCGGCGCCCACAGCGCGGAAGCTGATGTAGTAGATCAGCCGGAACGGTTCCCAGTAGGGTTGCAGTGGTGCGAGGAGATGAAACAGCACGTCGGAGAGTCGTGGGTGGTCAGGAGGCCGAAGTGGCCCAGTCGGAAATTGGCGCGACCAGACGCTCGAGGCGTGCGCCCCGGGAACCCTTCAGCAAAATCGCGGCCGTGCGTGGAGCGCGCGCCAGCAGCTCGGTCGCGGCAAGCGGCGCGTCTTCGGCAAGCACCAGACGCGGATCGTCTGGCGCAACGCGACGGAGCGCCGCCGCGAAATCACCGATACCGGCGATCAGCGTGAACGGACGACGGACGGCGTCCCGCGCGATGTCGTCGTGCAGCGCATCGCTGCCGGCACCGAGTTCGCGCATCGTGCCGAGAACGGCGACGAGCGGACGTCCCTGCCCGACCGCTTCAAGCAGGTCGAGCGCGGCACGCATTGACGGCGGATTGGCGTTGTAGGCGTCGTTGACGAGCAGCGCGGCGCCGATGATGTCGACTGCGGCGCGCATTGACGGCTGCGTCATGCGTGACAGGCCAGACTGCATCTGCGGCAGCGTGACACCGAAGCCGCGGGCGACGGTAACGGCGAGCATCGCGTTGCGCAGATTGTGCGCGCCGCGCAGCGGGATGTGCAGGTCGCCATCGTCAAAGGTCAACACACCGCTGCCGTCGGCTTCGAGCCGCCACGCGAGCGGCCGCATGTGGCCGTCGTCGAGGCCTGCCACGACAACGTGCTGACCGTCACCGGTCACGCCGGCCGCGACCTCCGGATGCGCCGATGGTGTGACTACCACAGGCACGCCAACGGTCAGCGCGAGTTCTTCCTTCAACACGCCGGCCACATCACCGAATCCTTCGAGGTGCTCCTCGCCGATGGATGTGATGACGGTGACATCCGGCGCAATGATCGCACGCAAGCGCGCGATCTCGCCGGGTGCGTTGGTGCCCGCCTCAATGACCGCGACGTCTGCGTCGTCGGGCAGCGACAGCAGTGTGAGTGGTACGCCGATTTCGTTGTTCAGATTGCCGATCGTGGCGTGCACGTCATATGCGCCGGCGAGCATGGCCGCAAGCATCGCCTTCGTGCTCGTCTTTCCGTTCGATCCGCCGACCGCGATGACCGGTTTGGCCCACGCTTCGCGACGGTAGTGTGCGAGCGCACCAAGTGCTTCCCTCGTATCGCGGACGACGTACACCGGCACTCCAACTGCCGCTGCCCGCTTGGCGTTGCTCACAACGAGCCCGGACGCGCCGGCCGTGACAGCATCGGCGAGAAAATCGTGGGCATCAAATCGATCGCCGGCGAGTGCGACGAACAGCGTGCCCGACTTGATCGTGCGTGTATCGGTGCTGACGGCAGCGAACTCGCGCGCGCCACGAGGCGACGGCGTCGTGGCGCAGAATGCGAGCGCCTGCGCCACGCGATCCATCGTCCAGAACAGGGTTCCCGTCGCCTCGAACGGCACGTCGCTGGCCAGTGGAGTACGCGATGTGGTCATCGCACCGCCGTCAGTTCAGCCACAATCTGCGCCTCGTCAAACGGGTACTTCGTTGTGCCGCGAATCTGATACGTCTCGTGGCCCTTACCGGCCAGTAACACCAGATCGTGCTCGCCGGCGAGATCGACCGCCAGTGTGATCGCCTGACGACGGTCCTTCTCACGCAACACCTTCATCGGCGGCATGCCGGCGACGATGTCATCCAGAATACGTTCCGGATCTTCGGTCCGCGGATTGTCGCTCGTCACGATGCAGATGTCGGCGAGATCAGCCGCAATCTTACCCATCTCCGGTCGCTTGCCGCGATCACGATCACCGCCCGCGCCAAACACGACAATCACCTTGCCGCTGGCAAATGGGCGCACCGACTTCAGCGCGCGCTCCAGTGCATCGGGAGTGTGTGCGTAATCGCGCAGCACGGCGGGCGTCGCGCTCAATCGTTCGAGTCGGCCCGGGACCTGCGGCATGTTCGACAATCGCGCGGCGACGATCGGCAGTGATATGCCGAGCGCCAGTCCGGTGGCGGCAACACCAACGGCGTTCTCGACCTGGAAATCGCCGAGCAGCGGCAGCTGCACTTTCGCCGGCTCGGTTTCCGGCGCATGCAGCGTGAACGTGCTTCCGGTGGGTGTGAACTCAGTACGACGCGCGTAGACGTCTGCGAAGTTTGCTCCCGCCGAAAAACGCCAGCGACGATGCGTGCTCGTGGGGAGCTTCGACCACGCCGCATCGTCGGCATTGATGATCACGCGTCCATCCGCCGTCAGCAGCTGTAACAGCAGCGCCTTGGCCAGGAAGTACGCCTCCATTGAACCGTGATAGTCGAGATGATCGCGCGTGAAGTTCGTGAACAGCGCGGCGCTGAAATGCAGGCCATCAAGTCGGTGCTGGTCCAGCGCGTGCGAACTGGCTTCCATCGCAACCCAGTGCACACCGGCGGTCACAAGCTCGCGCAACAGTTTCTGAAGCTCGATGGGCCCGGGCGTAGTGAGACCGGAACCACCGGGGTGCACCCGACCTTCGGATCCGATCAATACGCCGAGCGTTCCAATCGACGCCGCCGGCACATGCTCGGTCGAGAACAGATGCCGCAACATGCTGGCCGACGTCGTTTTGCCGTTGGTGCCGGTCACGCCGATGAGGCGCAACAGCGTTGCGGGCTCGCCGTACCATGCCGCCGCCGCGACAGCGACCGCCCGCCGCGAATCACTCACGATGATGGCTGGCAACGCCGTCGCATCAGGTTCCACCACGATCGCCGCCGACGCGCCCGTGCTCGCGACCTGCGGCAGGAATTCATGGCCGTCGCGCGCGCTGCCACGCACCGCCGCGAAGATTGCACCCTGCGTCGCCGCACGACTGTCATCGGTGATCGACGAAAGCGTGGCCGGCAACTCACCACGCACGCCCACCAGCAGACCAGCGCGGCGGAGTGCCTCGACAATGATCGTCGAACGAACGGGAGCCGTCATGGTATGCGGTGCAGCCGGATGAGCGACGCCGGCATCGCGGATGTACCCGCGGCCGGTGATGTACCGCCGCCCGCCAGCGTATCCACCACTACGCGAAAGCCCTGTTCGTGGAGCGTGAACAGCGCATCGCGTATCGAGAGGCCGGACACATCCGGAACGGGGCGCGCGGCAGCGGGCGGTGCGGCGGCCGATCGATGCACCGGCGCGATCGCCATCAGATAGGGAACGACACCATCGCTCGCATCAGAGCGTGCGCGGCGCGCGACGCGTACCAGCGTCGACTGCGGTGCCGCGACGGCCAAATCGACGCCGGAATCCGGCACGATCGGCGTCGGGATCACCTGCGCCGCGAGTGCACGACGGTCAATCGCCGTTCGCGTCGAGGCGAACGCCCCCTCGATGATTGCCTTGATGATAGGCGCAGCGACAAGACCGCCGTACACCTGACCTCCTCGCGGTCGATCGAGCTTCGCCAGAATCACAAGCTGCGGTGCATCGGCGGGAAAAAGGCCGACGAAACTCGCGGTGTAGTCACCGGAGTTATAGCTGCCATCCTTCAGCAGTTTCGTCGTTCCGGACTTGCCGGCGAGCGCAAATTTTGTCAGCGCCGCACTCTTGCCGGTGCCCTCCGTGATCGTGTGCTCGAGCAGCGCGCGCATCTGCCGCGCCACAGCGGTCGAAAACACGCGACGCACGATGCGCGGCCGGTGACGCCAGCGCACCGTTCCATCCGGGCTCCGGATTTCACGAATCAACGTCGGCTCCATCAGCAGACCATCGTTCGCGATTGCCCCATAGGCAAGCGCCAGCTGCAGCGGCGTAACGGTGAGCTCGTAGCCCATCGCCAGCGAGGACGGTGTGTACTGATCCCAGTGCGCGAGCGGGCGGAGACGGCCCGGCGATTCGCCGGGATACGACAGACCGGTGTACGCTCCAAAGCCCAGATTGCGCAGCAGTTCGTAGTGCTCGCGATTCTGCATCCGATCACGCAACGTCACGATACCGATGTTGCTCGAGTTGGCGAGGACCTCAGTCACCGTCATGTGCGCCGCGATGTGCGCGTCGGTGATCCTGCGAATGCCGCGGTAGTTCAGCGTTCCGTTGAAGGTGTTGATCACTTCATCGGGACGCGTACGGCCATCCGCGATCAGCTGCGCCACCACGAAGGGCTTGAGCGTCGATCCAGGCTCCCAGGGGTCGGTAACGGCGGTAAGTTTGGTGACGACACCGCTTTTGGTGCGACTCGCGAGCGCCACGATCTCACCGGTGCGTGGATTGAGCACCACCACATCACCGCCATCGGCATTGTTGGCGGCCACCGCGCGTTCCAGCGCCTGCTCGGCGATATCCTGCACGCCGTAGTTGATCGACAGCGTAAGATCGCTGCCGGATACCGGCGCAACAATCGGTGCATCCGGCGACTCGAGCCTGTCCCCGCGACCGGTCTTGATCAGTTGACGCGATCCGGTGACACCTTGCAGCAGCGAGTCGAGCGCAAGTTCGAGGCCGCTGACGGCGTGATCACCATCCAGTCCGCCGACCACCGCACGCACACCGCGCGACTGAATCGCCATCAGTCGCGCCATTTCGTACGACGCGTACACGCCGCGCATGCCGATCATCGGGCCGGCGTCGGCGAGTGGATACCGACCGGGCAGGTTCACCCACTTGCGCGTGGTGTCCAGCGCGCGACGCGCAAACGGCTGCGGCGCATGCAATCGGGAGAGCGTGCGTGCGAGCGCGGCACGATCTTCACGCCGCACTTCTCTGGGCGCCACGTTGAAGGAGACCAGTTCCCGGCTCTCGACCAGCGGCATTCCGGTGGCGTCGATCATACGGCCGCGCGGCGCTGGCAGCCGTTCGAGACGCGTCTGCTGCCGGTTGGCCAGATCGGCCCACTTCTTCCCGTTCAGCAACTGTACATGCGCCGCCTTGGCGAGAATCGCGATCGCGAACAGGGCCACGCCCCACTCGACCAGTGAGAAGCGATCGCCGCGTCCAGCAAAGCGTTCACGGAGCGACATGTGCCGCCTCCGTGACCTGCACATCGATCACTTGTGTGTCGGACGGCACGCGCATGCCCAGCGTGGCTTCGACGAGCGGCGCAAGCCGGTTGCGGCTGGAGGCCGATCGGATGTCGGCTTCGAGTTTGATGACCTCGCCGCTGAGCTGCGTGCGGGTGCGTTCGATTCCGGCGAGATCGCGTTGCAGTGCGCGTCCGTAGGAACGTCGGGCAACGACGCAGACGGCGACGATAAAGGCGCCGATCAATGCAATCGCGACGGTCGTGCGCCCGCGGCGCCGTGCAGGCGGGGCTACGCGGCGCGCTGCCATATGCGGAGATGCGCGCTGCGGGCGCGAGGGTTAAGCGCAATCTCGCCTGCATCGGCGAGAATGGCTTTGCGTGTTTGCAGCGTGCCAAGCGCAACGCCGTCACACTGGCAGAACGGCGCGCGGGGTGGACAGGTGCAATCGGTACTCCACTCCCGGAAGGCATGCTTCACGAGACGATCTTCACCGGAGTGATATGCCATCACGATAAACGACCCGCCGCGTGTGAGGCGGTCACGCAGCAATGGCAGCGCGCGTGTGAGACCGGCGAGTTCGTCGTTCACCGCAATGCGCAGCGCCTGGAACAGCCGTGCGAAGTCGGGTGGTCCGCTGCGTGCGCCGAGCGTGGCGCGAATGGCGTTCACGAAATCATCGCTGACGGCAAACGGCCTCGCCGCACGCCGGTCGATTACGATGCGCGCGAGTTTATTTGCGCGCAATTCGTCGCCGTACACGCGGAACGCGTGCACCAGCGTGGCCTCGTCGCTGGAATTCAGCCACTCGGCCGCGCTGATTCCGCGCGCTTCCATGCGCATGTCGAGCGGGGCACCGACGCGAAACGAGAAGCCGCGACTGTCATCGTCGAGCTGCCGCGACGACACGCCAAGATCGAGCAGAATCGCATCGAACGTCCGGCCGGCGAGGGCTGGAGCGCGATCGATGTCGGCGAAATTGCACTGCACAACATCGAGCGCGCCGGCGGTGAGTTCGTCGTACAGGCGATCACTGGCAACCGCAATCGCAGCCGGATCGCGATCGAGTGCCGTGACGCGCTTGCCGGCGGCGAGCAAGGCAGCGGTGTGACCGCCACCGCCGAGCGTCCCGTCGAGCACCGACGTCGCCGACGCACACGCGCTCAGCACCGCGTCAACCAGCACGGGCGCGTGATACGATGTGGCGAACGCGTTCGCCGTGTGCGACTCCGGGACAGCGATCATGCGGGTGGTGTGTGGGTGGCCAGCAGGCGCAATCTAGCCTTGTGAGAAACAGGCGCACGACGCGTGCCGAAACATGCAACGCCCGCCGTCACAAGACGGCGGGCGTTGTAGCACCTCGGAGGCAAGCGCGCCGGTGTCGCCGGCGACGCGGACCGTGTACTCCGGCCGACGTTACGGCTTACAGATCGCCTTCTCGCCGGATTCGCCGGCGGGGATGAGCTGCCCGAGCGCCTGCATCAGCTTCCCGGCCGCATCTGGATTGGACCGGCCACCGGCAGGAATGTTCACCTGCGCGATCGCAAACTGTTCCTTGGCCTGCTTGACCATCTGACAATTCTTGCCTTCGATGCCTGCCTTCAGCAGTGCCTGGCCGCGGCGTACCGAGACGGCGCCGAGCAGGAACTTGGCGGTCTGGCGACGATCGGGGCTCGACGCGCGGACATCGGCCAGCGCCAGCAGGTTCGTCACGTTGGTGTAGTCCGCTTCGACGCTTTCTGGCTTCAGCTCGCGCTGGGCCGAGTTCGCGAACACGAGTGCGACGTCACCGACGATCGTACTGTCGCCGGTTTTTGTTGCCGCCTGCAGGGCGGCGTACGCGCTGTCCGGTTTTTTGAGGTCATTGAACAGCTGCGCCATCTGCAGCTGGCCCTTTTCCACTTTCGGATCGAGGGCGAGTGCTTTCTTCAGCGTTTCGATCGCCTGCTGAGTCTGACCTGCCGCGCGCTGCGCCTGCGCCGAAACCACAACCAGGCTTGCGTTCTGCGGGAACTTGGCGACGCCCTGCGCGATTATTTCCGCCGCCTTGGTCTGCTGGCTGTCCGCCATGTAGGCCGCGCTCATGCGGAAGAAATAGTTCGTGTCGGCCATCGCCGTATCGAGGGCAGCGAGTTCGATGCCGGTCTTGATGGCGGCCTTAGTCTCACGCGCGGCCAGTTCAACGAGGAACTGGGTGCGCATAAGTGCCGCGTCGCCCGGGTTGTCCTCGACCGCCTTACGGATGATCGGCAGCGCGACACCGGGGTTACCAGCACCGGCAATTGCCTTCGTCACGTCATCGACGAGACGGGTGTTGGTCGGGTCGGCGGCGATCAGGCCCGTATACGCCTGAATCATCTTGTTGGAGTTCGCCGTGTCACGCGGATTGGCGAGGTTGCGCTTGCGGTAAATGTCACCGGCGATC
>JANMWU010000202.1:0-6843 GCA_031380785.1 Gemmatimonadaceae bacterium | reverse complement strand
AGGCAGCGTCGTGCTCATTGCTGGACTGCTCATGGCCACTTTGATCGGCCTCTCGCTTGGTCTGCTCGGCGGCGGAGGGTCGATCCTCACGGTGCCAGTGCTGGTATATGTGCTGGGATTTCCTGCCAAGGCCGCCATCGCCATGAGCCTTCCCGTCGTTGGCGTCACGAGCGCGATCAGTGCCGTTGTCCATTGGCGGCTCGGGAATGTCCGTCTGCTGATGGCGTTCACGTTCGGCGCGCTCGCGATGATCGGGGCGTTTATTGGCGCGAAGGTCTCGGTGTTCCTGAGTGGCACCGTGCAGCTTGCGCTGCTCGGCGGAGTCATGCTCGCCGCTTCCGCATCGATGCTTCGCGGAGGCGTCGGCGCGAAACCGGAAGCGCCCGTTGTCGAGCCACGCCTTGGCATTCTCATTCCAGTGGCGCTGACTGTCGGCGTTCTGACCGGGCTCGTTGGTATCGGTGGTGGATTTCTTGTTGTTCCAGCACTCGTACTGCTGGCGCGGGTCCCGATCCGCGAAGCAATTGGCACCTCGCTGCTGGTCATCGCGATGAATTCGGCGGCTGGCTTTGCCGGCTACCTCGGCACCGTCAGGATCGACTGGAATTTTCTTGCCGGCTTCACGGCGGCTGCCGTCGCAGGTGCACTCGTTGGCACCGCGCTCGCGGCTCGCGTTCCTCAAGCCACGTTGAAGCGCGCGTTCGCGATTTTTCTCATTGCGATGGGTGCCTTCGTGCTGTTCAAGAATCGTGATGCTTTCCGGTCCACCGCAGTCTCTGGCGGTGTATCTGCGATGCACGTCGCGGACGCGCCGAGCGATGTGCTCGCGGACCGGGCACGTAGTCACGCGCGATTCACATCCCTCTGACCGAGATTCGCTACATGTTCTTCGAGCGCTTCTACGACAAACCGCTCGCGCAGGCGAGTTACATGATTGGCTGTCAGCGCACAGGCGAGGCGATTGTAATCGACCCGAATCGTGATATCCAGCAGTACATCGACACGGCGGTCCGGGAAGGACTTCGTGTGACGCAAGTTACGGAGACGCACATTCATGCCGATTTTGTCAGTGGTTCGCGCGAACTCGCGGCGCGCACCGGCGCGCAACTGCTTTTGTCCGACGCGGGCGACGCCAACTGGAAGTATGCGTATGCCGAGCACGATGGCGCCCGTCTCGTGATGGGTGGCGATCACACAATGGTGGGGAACATCCGGCTCGACATTCTCCACACGCCAGGCCATACGCCCGAACACCTGAGCTTCGTTGTGACGGACACACCGGCAGCGGCTGGGCCGTGGGGGGTCATTACTGGTGATTTCGTTTTCGTTGGCGACGTCGGCCGTCCGGACTTGCTGGAGAAGGCGGCGGGTCAGGCTGGAACGATGGACGCGGCTGCGCGAACGCTGTTTCATTCCGTCCAACGATTCCGTGCGCTGCCTGATCATTTGCAGGTATGGCCAGGCCACGGCGCGGGCTCGGCGTGCGGGAAGGCCCTTGGTGCCATCGCGTCGACGACCGTCGGGTACGAGAAGCTTGGCAACTGGGGCGTTGCGGCCACCGATGAAGGCGAGTTCGTGCGCGTCGTGCTCGATGGACAGCCTGAGCCGCCGAGGTACTTCGCGGAAATGAAGCGCATCAACAAGGCGGGTCCACGCATTCTCGGCGCGTTGGTCGCGCCGACGCTGATCCCCGCAAGTGCACTCGGCGCGCTCCGCGACAGCGGTGCGACGCTCGTGGATACCAGAGCCGCAGTCGCGTTCGCCGCTGGCCACATTCCCGGCACATTAAACATCCCGCTCAATGCCAGCTTTACGACCTGGGCGGGCTGGCTTCTTCCGTACGATCGCGATGTCTACGTGCTGATCGACGACACGTGCGGCGACTGCGGAGCCCGTGCAGTGCGCGATCTTGCGATGATCGGATTGGACCGCGTCGCCGGCATCCTGGCGCCTGGAACGCTCACCGCCTGGGCTGCGTCGGGACGCGCGCTCGGTGGTGTTGTGCAAGTCTCACCGGCTGATGCGCGACCGCGGATCGAGTGCGGCGATGTGGCGGTCGTTGATGTGCGCGCGCGGAGCGAATGGACGGCCGGCCATCTCGCCGGCGCCAGGCACATTCCGCTCGGCGAACTCGCGGCGCGGCGCGATGAAGTGCCGACCGACCGACCGATTGTGGTGCACTGCCAGAGCGGTGCGCGTTCGAGCATTGCGGCAAGCCTCCTGCAGGCGAATGGCACGCTGGGCGTCATCAACCTGGCGGGCGGATACAACGCCTGGTTGCAGGCGAGTCTTCCCGTGATTCGTGCCGGCTGATGTCAGACCTTCGCCTGACCTCTGCGCAAGTGGAACGTGTTGCCACGCGCTTTCGCGCGCTTGCGGAGCCCGCGCGCCTCAACCTCGTGATTGCGTTGCGCGACGGTGAGCGTTCGGTCGGCCAGTTGGTCGACGCGACCGGCCTTGCAACAGCAAACGTATCGAAACACCTCCAAACGTTGCACACGGCTGGCTACGTCGTGCGGCGGAAAGCTGGCCTGCACGTGCTGTACAGTCTCGCTGGGCCGCACGTGTTCAGACTGTGTGACCTGATGTGTGGACAGCTGGAGGCTGAGGCGAACGCCCAGCGGGTGCTGTTTACGACGGTCTGATATCCGGCTTCCGCACGGAGCCACGGCCAGAACGGCACCGGCTTCGAACCACCGCACACCGAAATTTCACGCATGATCAAGCTGCTTTCACAACCCTGGCCATGGTACCTCGCTGGCCCACTGATCGGCCTCGTGGTTCCCGCGCTGCTGCTGCTTGGAAACAAGCAGTTCGGTATCTCAGCCAACCTGCGCCATATGTGCGCGATTGGCGCGCCCGGCCGCGTGGAGTTCTTTCGTTACGACTGGCGCCGCGTCGGTGGATGGAATCTCGCATTCATCGCCGGTGTGCTGCTGGGTGGTTTCATAGCGGCCCACTGGCTCTCGAGTGACGCGCCAATTGTGCTTTCGCGCGCGACGACGACCGACCTTCGTGCGCTCGGTATACAAGATTTTTCCGGGCTGGTGCCTCGCGAACTCTTCAGCTGGTCGGCGCTGCTGACCGTACGGGGCTTTGTAATGATGGTGGTCGGCGGCGTGCTGGTTGGTTTCGGCACAGCGTACGCCGGCGGATGTACGTCGGGGCACGCGATTTCGGGCCTCGCAGATCTGCAGCTTCCGTCGCTCATCGCTGTCATTGGATTCTTTGTGGGTGGCCTGATCACCACATGGCTGATTCTTCCCGTCTTGCTCTAGGCGCGAGACAATGAGTCATTTTAGTTCTTCGGACCGCGCCACTCCGCACGCGGTGACTGCGCGGCCTCTCCGTGCACGCGGAGATGCTGCATTGGACGGACGCACGTCGCCTCGAGCGCTGGGCGTCTATGGTGTTGTAGGCACGCTGTTCGGTGTTGTCTTCACCAAGGCGGAAGTCATCTCGTGGTTTCGGATCCAGGAGATGTTCCGGTTTCAATCGTTTCACATGTATGGCATCATCGGCTCGGCGGTCGCGGTCGCGGCGCTCTCCGTGTTTCTGATGAAACGGTGGCGCCTTCAGACGCTGGCGGGTGAGGATGTCGTCATCCCACAGAAAGCGCTCGGACGCGGCACACGGTACTGGCTGGGCGGGACGCTGTTCGGACTTGGTTGGGCGCTTACCGGTGCCTGTCCAGGCCCGCTGTTCGCGTTGATCGGTGCTGGCAACGGAGCCATCGTGATCGTGCTGCTGAGCGCCATTGCTGGTACCTGGCTGTATGGTGCTCTACGTCCCCGCCTGCCGCACTGAGTCGACAGTGATTCGAGCCACTCGGTGCGCGAGGCCGCAACCATGAGCGTGACCGCAGACCACACGCAGTGCGCAGCGATATGGCAGCCCGATCCCGACGCGGCGGGCAGCGATCTTTTCGTGTGGAAGCGGGCTCAGTGACGGCCCGGTGGCGCGCAAACACTCTCGATCACAGCGGAGACTGAGCTATGGGTACCACGCACCCCGCACCTCGCGCACAACAGCAGTCGGGTGGCGTCCGCGAGCGATCGCATCACCGAATTGTGATCGTCGGTGGAGGCACGGCAGGCATCACGGTGGCGGCACAGCTCCGCCGTGCTGGTGAAACGGACGTCGCGATGATCGAGCCGTCCGAGCATCACTACTATCAGCCGCTCTGGACGCTGGTCGGCGCGGGGATCGTCGATGCCGCCACGTCGCAGCGGCCGGAGAAAGACTACGTGCCTGCTGGTGTGCGTTGGATCACGGACTTCGTGACGGAACTCGATCCCGACCACAACCTCGTCCGCCTCGCTGGCGGGGGGGAAGTCTCGTACGACTTCCTCGTGCTGGCGCCCGGAATCCAGATTGACTGGAGCAGGACGCCGGGCCTCGAGGAGGCGTTGCGAACGCCGTTCGTGTCGAGCAACTACGACTACGCGCTGGCGCCGAAGACGTGGGAGATGATCCGCAACTTCCGTGGCGGCACGGCGCTCTTTACGAATCCTGGAACACCGATCAAATGCGGCGGTGCTCCGCAAAAGATCATGTACCTCGCCGCCGATCATTTCCGCCGCAACAAGGTCAACGCGGACGTGATCTTTGGCCATGCCGGTGCCGTCATCTTCGGCGTGAAGGAATTCGCCGCGGTACTGACCGATGTGGTGGCGCGCTACGACATCGACGTGCACTTCACGCGCGAGCTCATCGAGGTACGGCCGCTCACGAAGGAAGCTGTATTCAAGATCGTCGGGAGCGAGACGGGTGAGACGGAGACGATTCCGTACGACATCATGCACGCCACGCCGTTGCAGAGTGCGCCGGACTTCGTGAAACACTCACCGCTGGCGCTGAGCGACAACCCGCTGGGCTGGGCCAAGGTCGACAAGTACACGATGCAAAGCCCGGATTTTCCGAACGTCTTTGCGCTCGGTGATGCGTGCAGCACGCCGAACTCCAAGACTGGCGCCGCCATCCGGAAGCAGGCGCCGGTCGCGGTGCAGAATCTTCGCGCGGTGATGGCAGGAAAGGAGCCGACGGCGAAGTACAATGGCTATGCGTCCTGCCCACTGGTTACGGCGCACAACCGGATGCTCCTCGCGGAATTCGACTACGACATGAAGCCGGCCCCGTCGATTCCCTTCATCAATGCGCAGAAGGAGCGCTACGACATGTATCTGCTGAAGCGATATGGACTTCCATTCCTGTACTGGAACGGAATGCTGCGTGGCTTTGCGTGATCGCCCGCCAATTCGGCGCGCACACGTTGTCTCACTGAGGATTTCACCATGACTGATTCATCGATGGCGTTCGCGTGCTTCATGGCCAGACCCGCCGGCCGCGCACTCCGCATCGTGGCGGGACTCGCGCTCATCGGGTGGGGCTACACGATGCGTGCAACCACGCCTGGCACTGTTCTCATGGTCGTTGGCGTGGTCCCGCTGATGGCCGGCGTGCTGAACCTTTGCCTCCTCGCACCTATTCTCGGTGCCCCATTTTCCGGCAAGGCTGCTCTGGCGTCTGAGCGCTCTCCCAGCGGTCGCCGCTAGTGTGGCCGCGCCGTGAAGTGCGTTGCCTGCGCGATTGTCGAACTGTCGCACGCCCGCCGAAGACGGCATGACGGTACGACTTGGCTGGCGCGGCACGCGCATCGTTCCGACGCTGCTCGTGAGCGCGCTCGGGTGCACCCGTTCCAAGCCGGTCGAGCTGGCACCGAGCACGGCGGCCGGCGTCTCGGGCACCATCACAATCCTCCATACCAACGACATCCACGGACATCTGAGCGAGTTTCGCGTTGCACCCGGCAACGCGTCGGCGCAGACTGGTGATCCCGGACGACGCCATCAGGAATACCCGCGCGCGGGCACGCTTGGCGGCTTCGCGCGGCTGGCCACCGCCGTGCGACAGATCCGTGCGCGCCACGGCGGTGACGAGGTCGTGCTCGTCGACGCCGGTGACACGTTCGGTGATCAGCTGCTTTCGAATCTGACGCAGGGCGAGCCGACGCTGCGCATGATGGATGCGTTGGGTTACGATTTCATGGCGCTCGGCAATCATGACTTTGAATACACGGCGGCCAACACGCGGCGGCTTCAACGACTCGTACGATTCCCGATGCGTGCGGCGAACGTGGTGCTTCGGGATACCGCCGCGTCCATATCGACGGCCGGTTCGATTACTCGACAGCCGTTCCTCGGCGACCCGACATTGGTGATCACGCGCGCCGGTGTACGCGTTGGCTTGCTCGCGCTGGGCTATCACAACACCGATCAGACAGGCAACGCCGACAACACGCGCGAGCTCGAGTTCACGAGCGGTATCGAGGCCGCCCGACGCTTTGTCCCCGAGCTCCGGCGCCGGGCAGACCTTGTCGTTGTCGTCTCGCACCAGGGCACTGCAGTGGACAGCGTGCTCGCAGAGCGGGTTCCGGGAATAGACATCATCGTGGGCGGGCACTCGCATGACGAGATCACGCCGCCGCGGCGCGTGGCCGGCGCGTGGATGGTGCAGGCGCTTTCTGATGCGTCAGCACTCGGAGAAGTCACGGTGACGATCCTCCACGGGCACGTGTCGAACGTGCAAGGTGTCGTCCACACGCTATACGCCGACCGATACGCGCCGGACACCGGGTTTGCCGCGATGCTGGACCGCCTTCGTGCTCCGCACCGCGTTGTGCTCGAGGACGTGATTGCAACTGCGGTCACCGACATCGGCCGGACGTACAAGTCGGAGAGTGCGGTCGACAAGCTCGCCGGCGAGATGCTCCGCGAGTTCGCCGGCGCCGACGTGTCCATGCTGCCCGGCCTCGGCTTCGGCACCACACTGCGTCCCGGTCCT
>JANMWU010000186.1:0-3524 GCA_031380785.1 Gemmatimonadaceae bacterium | reverse complement strand
TGTACGCTACCCGAAGATTCAGCGGGAAGGGATAGCCCTCGGCACCCGGAAACCGGAGCACAAACGCAACTGCGCTGGCCGATTGTGACTCGACCGACCACTCGACCTTCCGGACGAACCCGTGGATCGCGTTCGGCCCATCCTTGTCGGTGATCGGCAGCTGATAGTCGATGCCATCCCAGCGATATCGTCCGCCGGCCACCCGACCGGGAAACGGGATCAGCACGTCGCCCTGGCCACCCTGCTTTTGCGCCGCACCGCGGTACCCTGTCACGACCGACACGCCCTCGTGTGACAGGCCCCGCAGGCTGGCGCCAAGCGGCGAAACCACCGCGCTCCACGAACCCGTCGCCAACTCAATTTCGGTGTCGTCTGTCATGGCGCGCAGAATACTGGCACCCGGACTGCTTGGCGACGTCTGTCGTTGCGCCGAGGAGACTTCGCCGCGACCGTAGCGGAACGCCGGGGCATGCGCCACCATTTCCCCCGTTCGCGCACGCCCAGACTGACTCACGCTCGACTGAATCCGACCCCGCATCGACCGATGACTTTTCCACGAGCTGCAGGCGTTCTGCTGCATCCGACCTCGCTGCCGGGTGCCATGGGCATCGGCGATCTGGGTCCCGATGCGCACCGGTTCCTCGATTTCATGGCCGCCGCCGGCCTCAAGATCTGGCAGATGCTCCCCGTTGGTCCCACCGGCTACGGCGACTCGCCCTATCAGTGCTTTTCGGCGTTTGCCGGCAACGGCATGCTCATTCATCTGGCCGGCCCTGACAACACGAACTTTCCGCTGCGCACGGTGGAGTTCGCACATGTGCTGCCTTACAAGCGTGAACGACTGAAGCAGCTCTTCAGAGCATACAAGAGCAATGAGCACTTTGACGCCTTCGTGAAAGCGAACTCCGACTGGCTGCCGGACTACGCACTGTTCATGGCGCTCAAGGATGCGCACAACGGCGTCGAGTGGACGAAGTGGGAGACGGGTGCCGCGCGTCGCGATCCCACCTCGCTGGCAACATGGAGCACGAAGCTCGCTGATGTCATCAGGATGTATCAGGTTGAGCAGTTCTTCTTCTTCACGCAGTTCCACGCGCTCAAGACGGCGGCGAAGGAGCGCGGGATCGAGTTGATGGGTGACCTGCCGATCTACGTCGCGCACGACAGCGCTGACGTGTGGGCCAATCCCGATTGCTTCATGCTCGATGAAGCCGGTGAAAAGCTGGTTCAGGCGGGCGTGCCACCGGACTATTTCTCCGCCACCGGCCAATGCTGGGGCAACCCGATCTACAACTGGGATGTGCTGAAGAAGACAGGCTACGCGTGGTGGATACATCGCATGCGTGCAGCGTTTCAGCTGTTCGACAGTGTGCGCCTCGATCACTTCCGCGGATTCGAAGCGTACTGGGAAGTGCCGGGCGACGCACTCACGGCAGAGAAAGGCCGATGGGTGAAAGGGCCCGGCGCAGACCTCTTCATCGCGATCGAAAAAGCGCTCGGTACGTTGCCGATCGTGGCCGAGAATCTCGGGCTGATCACGCCGGGCGTTGAAGCGCTGCGCAAGCAGTTCGATTACCCCGGCATGAGCATTCTGCAATTCGCGTTCGGTGGCGACGGTCAGTCGCATGAGTTCCAGCCGCACAACTTCCCGCGCGAACGCGTGGTGTACACCGGCACACACGACAATGACACGACCATGGGCTGGTGGAATTCCACCGGCCAGGCGGATTCAACGCGCACGTCGGACGAAGTCATGAAGGAGAAGAAATACGCGTTGCAATACCTGGGTACCGACGGCAGCGAGATGAACTGGACGCTGATGCGTGTCGGCCTCGCTTCGGTGGCGAATACAGTGCTGATTCCAATGCAGGACATACTCGGCCTGGGCAGCGACACACGCATGAACACACCGGGCAAATCGTCCGGGAACTGGGCCTTCCGATTCAGCTGGGATCAGCTGACGCCGGCCACAACCATCCGTCTTCGCACACTGGTGGATATCTATGACCGTTGATCTCACGCAGCGAGCCGCCTTGCACTGCGCGCGCGCACTGGTTGGAATCGCGCTGCTCGCCTCCGCGCTCAGTGCGCAGGCACCGGTAATCGAAAAGGTCGATCCGCCGAACTGGTGGGGACAGCACACGATCAACCCGGTTCGCGTACTGATCCGTGGCAAGAACCTGAGCGGTGCGACGCTGATGTGCCCCAGGCTCAGGTGCGCACGCGTAACCGTGAACGCGGCTGGCACATATGCATTTGTTGACGTCACCATCCCGCGCACCGCGAACGCAGGCTCGTATCCGCTGACACTGCGTACCTCCGTTGGGTCGGCACCGGTTCCCTTCACTGTCACGGCGCCACTGGCGCGGGCGGGACGATTCCAGGGCTTCGATCAGAACGACGCGATGTATCTGATCATGCCGGATCGCTTCGCGAACGGCGATACGACCAACGACAATCCAGCGGTGTCACCGGGGCTCACCGATCGTGCCAAGGGTCGCTACTACCATGGCGGCGATCTGGAAGGGCTGCGCCGGAAGCTGCCGTATCTGAAATCGCTTGGCATCACGACGATCTGGATCAATCCGCTGTACGACAACAACAACGGATTGAATCGCAAGGAAATGTACGACGGTCAGCCGATGGCGGATTATCACGGCTACGGCGCCACCGACATGTACAAGGTTGAGGAGCACTTCGGCGACATGCCGCTATTCAAGTCACTGGTTGACGAGGCGCATGCGATGGGGCTCAAGATCATTCTCGACATGGTCGCGAATCACACCGGACCGTATCACCCGTGGGCGACCGATGCGCCGACGCCGACCTGGTACCACGGCACCACCGCCACGCACCCCAACAACACCTGGCAGACGTGGACACTGCACGATCCGTATTCTCCGCCGGCGATGCGCGAGGCGACGTTGGACGGATGGTTCATCAATATCCTGCCTGACCTGAATCAGGACGACCCCGAAGTCGCACGCTACATCATCCAGAACACCTTGTGGTGGGTTGGCATGAGCGGCATGGACGGGATTCGTCAGGATACATGGCCGTACGTGCCGCGCGCATTCTGGCGTGACTGGATGACGGCGATCAAAAGAGAATATCCGGCACTGAAAGTCGTCGGCGAAGTGCTCGATGGCGATCCGAGTTTCGTATCGTTCTTCCAGGGTGGGCGGGTGAATGACGGCATCGACGACAAGGTCGACGCCCTGTTCGACTTCCCGATCCACTTCGTGGTGCGCGATGTGTTCGCGCGTGGCCGATCGATTCGCGCGGTGCCGCAGATGCTGGCGCGCGATCATCTCTACCCGAATCCGAACGCACTCGTCACACTGCTCGGTCTGCACGACGTGAATCGTTTCATGAACGAACCCGGTGCGACGAGCGCTGGATTGAAACTCGCGTACACCTTCCTCCTCACCGCCCGCGGCACACCGCTGATCTACTACGGCGACGAAATCGCGATGCCCGGCGGCAACGACCCGGACAACCGTCAGGATTTCCCCGGCGGCTGG
>JANMWU010000162.1:0-7528 GCA_031380785.1 Gemmatimonadaceae bacterium | reverse complement strand
GCCAAACGAAATGGCTCGTTCGTCGACAAGCTGATGTCCGAGCCTCTGCAGTGCGGCGCGAACGTCGTCACCGACCGGCGACTCGATCGCCACCCGCAAGCCGTCCAGATGACGGAATCGCGCCGCGTCGATGGCCTGCTGAACTGTCATGTCAAACACGAACATGTTCAGCAGAAATTGCGCGTGTCCCTGAGCCTGCATACCGCCGCCCATCAGACCGAAACTCATGACCGGCTGCTCGCGGGTGCCGTCATTTTTGGTCACGAACCCGGGGATGAGTGTGTGAAAGGGTCGTTTGCCCGGCGCGACGGTGTTGGGCAGGCCGGGTGTCAGCGAGAATCCGGCGCCGCGATTGTGCAACGCGAATCCAAGTCCCGGAACAACGATCCCTGAGCCGAATGCGTCGTAATTCGAGTTGATGAACGACACCATGTTGCCCTCGGCGTCGGCGGTGCTGAGGTAGATCGTTTCACTCGCGGTGCGCAGCGGACCCGGATCGACCCGTTGCTGGGCCTTTGCGGCGTCGAGATGGCTGCGACGTTCCGCGATGAATGCATCGCTCAGCATGCGTTCTGCCGGCATGTCGAGGTGTTCGGCGTCACCGACAAATCGTTCGAGATCCGCGTACGCGAGCTTCTTCGCTTCGATCAGGTGATGCAGATACGGGGCCGTGTTGTGACCCATCGCCTTGAGATCGAGCGGCTCCAGGATGCGCAGCATTTCGAGCGCCGCGATGCCCTGGTTGTTCGGAGGCAGCTCCCACACGCGAAACCCGCGGAACGCCACCGAGATCGGAGTGACCCACGTCGGCTGGTTCTGCCGCAGGTCATCAAGTGTGATGAAGCCGTGCAGCGCGTCGAGCCGAGCCACCAGTTTTGCGCCAATTTCACCGCCGTAGAATGCACCGACGCCCTTGGTCGCAATGACGGTCAGCGTGCGCGCGTAGTCGGCATTCCGAAACCAGTCGCCGGCGTTCGGCGCCTGTCCGCCAGGCAGAAAGGTGGCCGAGGCGGCGGAGTCCTTTCGGAGCAGCGCCGTTTCGGCTGCCCACTGCGCTGCAATGATCGGCGTGACAGGAAATCCGTCGCGCGCATAATGGATCGCCGGCTGCAATGCGGACGCGAGCGAGCGCTTGCCGTGCGTGCGCACGAGCATCTCCCATCCGGCCAGCGCGCCGGGAACGGTAATCGATTCAACCCCTTGCTGCGCGCCAGGCGTGAATCCGCGGGCCACGAGTGCATCGCGCGTCATGCGTGAACCCGCGCGGCCACTGGCATTGAGCGCGACCAGTCGCTGTTCCTTCGCCAGCCACACAATCGCAAACATGTCACCGCCGATTCCCGTCATGTGCGGCTCGGTGACGCTCAGCACTGCCGCGGCGGTGACGGCAGCGTCGATCGCGTTGCCGCCGTGGCGCAGCACATCGAGCGCTGCGGCCGACGCCAGCGGCTGGCTTGTCGCCGCCATGCCTGATGGCGCATAGACGACCGACCGTCCGGCGAGGGACACAGGTCGCTGCGCGAGCATCGCGGCAGGGATGACCGATGCGCTGATGGCCGCGGCGAGCGCGGCGCGGACCAGTTGTGCTCCTGGCGTTGCGCATACGTCGTCTGACGCATGCGGTGCGTTGGCTCCGGCGGCTGAATTGCTCACGGTATTCTCAGGTGTTGGTCGGTGAAGACCTTCACTTTAACTCGTCAGCGCGCCTGGCGCCTTTCGCGCGCAGCCACTGCGAAAGCCCGCTGTCACCGCGCTCCAGCGCAATATCGTACGGCGTCCGCTCGTCATAGCCGATCCAGTTCATGTCGGCGCCGCGCTCACACAGAAATTCCACCACCGGCAGCTGCGCGCCGCTGCAGGCGTGCCAGAGCGCGTTTGTCGTGGTGCGGGTATCGGGCGTTGGCTCGACGCTCCAGTATTCGCGGACGCGGTCGAGCAGCCCCAGCCCCGCAGCCTGCCAGATGGTCGTCGTGGCTCCGCCTGCGAGCAGCCGGCGCGCCGCTTTCCAGTTGGCGAAGACCACCGCATCCGACATCGCGGTACCGTTGGTGAAAATGGCGCCGTCGGCCTCGATGTTTGCGCCGCCATCCAGCAGCGCGTCGAGCACGGCCACGTCGTCGCTGCTCGCGGCCCAGTGCAGCGCGGTTTCCGGCGAATGTTTCGGATCGACGTTCGTCACGCGCGCGTTGACATCAGCGCCAGCCACAATCAGGATGCCGACCGTCCGCGCGCCGTTGGGAAAGTGTCCCGGCCAATCGGCCGCAATGAGCAGTGGCGTACGCGAACAACCGCGCTTGTCAAAAATTCTGGCACTGGCGAGGGCCGGGCTATCGCGCAGCTGCTGCTGGAGCGACTCGTGTTCGCCTCGTTGAATCGCGTTCACAAGTGCCACTGCGCGTGCGTCGTCTGACTGGAGGTTCATTGCTTTCCCATCCTCGACGATTGTTTTCGTTCCAGACGCGCTCTGGTGGTACAGACAGCGCCTCGTGTTTCGTTGCTCCATCCCGGCGCGGTGGTGCTCCGTGTATGGACGGAATTTAGGTAATCGCGACTGCACTCGCTCGCGCCGCACATATTAGTCAGCAACCTCAGACCGCCGACCATGTCACCGTCCCGTCGCGATGTCCTGCTTGAGCTCAGCGCGCTCTTCGCTGCGTCGCGTGTCGACTGGTCGGCGCTGATGGGCGTTGCCGCCGATGACCCGCTCGCGGGCACGATCGCGGCCTACCAGGCCGGCCGCGCGCGCGGCGCTTATTCTGCCGTCGAGGTGACAACTGAAGCACTGCGCCGCGCCCGCGCCTGGAACAGCACGCTCCACGCGATCGATTTGCTCGCCGGCACCGCGATCAATGAGGCACGGGCCTCCGACACCCGCCGACATCGGGGCCGACTGCGCGGACCGCTCGACGGCGTGCCGGTATTCGCGAAAGCCATCTACGACATGCAGGGGCTGCCAACCACGGCCTCGAACGCCGCGTGGGCGCAGCTCTTTCCGCAGCCGATGCTCCGAGATTCAGTCGAAGTGGCGCGTATGCGTTCCTCCGGCGCGGTGATACTCGGCAAAACCGCGGCCGACGATTTTGCATATCGTGGCAGCGGCACCAGCACGCTGACGGGCCAGGTGCGCAATCCGCACGACCGCACTGGCCTCCGCTCGCCGGGAGGATCGAGCGCCGGATCTGCCGTCAGCGTAGCGTGCGGTATCGCATTCGCCGCACTTGGCACCGACGATGGCGGATCCAATCGCATCCCGGCACAATTCACCGGCATCGTCGGCATGAAGCCGACGTTTGGATTGGTACCTCGCAGCGGCGTGATTCCCACCTGGCCCGTGCTCGACACGCATGGTCCGCTTGCGCGCAGCGTAGCCGATGCGTCGCTGCTGCTCGATGCCATCGCCGGTCCCGATGCGAGTGATGGACTCGCGCTCACGGCGGCGTACCGTCGCGGTACACTGGCGTCACTGCGAAGCACGGCGCTCGAGGGCGTGCGACTCGGTCTGGTCGAAGCGCATGTTCCGCGCGCACAGATGTCGGCCGAGGCCATCTCCACCTTCGATCGCGCGATCAGCGATTGCGTTGCAGCCGGCGCCGTGGTCGAGCCATGCACACCGGGCGTCACGAGCGAGACGTTTCGCGAGCAGTTCACGGCCGCAGCGAAATCGCGCGGCGACGTCGTGCCCAATTCAAACTCCCCCGCCGCCACCGCGAACGCATTACTGCGGTACTTCCAGCGACACGGCGATGGCGCGCAGCCGTTTGACGCGCGAGACGCGGTGAAGCAGGGCCTTGCCGCGTATCGCGCGTTCTACGATGTGCTCCCGGTCGAGTGGGAAGCGATGGCGCAGCTGATCGATCAACCGTACGAGCGCGATCCGGCGTCTATCTCGTTCCTGCGCTCGCGTGATGCGGTAATCGCGCAGCTGGCCAACTCGATGAAGGCGCAGCGTCTGGACGCACTGGTGTATCCGACCATGCCTTTCAACGCGTTCATCACCACCGTTGGCTGGCCCGATGTGCGCACGCCACTCGGCTTCGGCAATTGGCTGGGGTTGCCCGAAGTCTCGGTTCCGGCCGGGTACGGCGCCGACGGAATGCCGGCGGGGAATCTTTCGTTCGTTGGACTGCCGGGAAGCGACGCGAAAATTCTGGCGTACGCGCACTCGTACGAGTCGAGGTCGCGACGGTTCGTGGCTCCGCCTGTTCCGCAGCGGGGCTGAGCTCGCCAGGCACCCGTGACGGCGTTCGCGGCGTGCACTACACTGCAGCGCGAAAAACATGAACGCCACTTAACCCGACACCTCCCCTTGGAGTCCCGATGAAAATGCTTCGTCTCGCCGTTGTCGCTCTGGCGCTGCCCGCGCTGCTCGCGGCACAGCCAGCCGCCGGCCCGCAGCCAAATCCGATCACGACCGCGTTCAAGACCCGGACTCTGTCCCTGCAGCGCAACGTGGCGCAGGCCTTCGACTCCATCCCAGAGTCGAAGTTTGCGTACAAGCCGACACCGGCACAGCTCAGCATCGGCTACATCGCGCAGCATCTGGTCAGCGACAACTATTTCTTCTGCAACAACTTCGGTGCGATGAAGGCGACCATTCCGGCCGCTGACTCCATCACCGCTGATTCGGTGAAAGCGAAGTGGCCGCGCGACTCGCTGCTCGCGAAGCTCAAGGCCTCGCTCGCCTTCTGCGAGACCGCGTTCACACAGGTCGATGACACAAAGCTGGCCGATGCGGTCGTCATGACATTCAATGGCAACACCCGCAACACCACGCGCGCCAACATGGTGCTCGGTCACGCCCTCGACCTCGCCGATCACTACAGCCAGCTGGCGAACTACATGCGGCTCAACAACATGGTGCCGCCGACGGCGTTGCCGAGACCAGCCAGACCGTAAACACGCCAGTCGATGCGCGGGACCAAGGCTGCCGGAATCCTGCATACGGGCGCGCCGGGAGCGTTGCGATGTGTGTCTGTCATCCTCGCGATAGCGGTGGGGGCGGCATCAACGGCGCAGGCGCAGGCCACCGAGTGCGACGCCAGACAAATTCTGGCACCGGGTACCTGCGTCGGCGACGACGTTGACAGTCTGGAATTCAGGCTGGCGGACCTGATCAACGACTATCGCAAGCAGCACGGCTTGTCCGTCATTGCGATATCGCCCGCGCTCAGTGCGGTTGCAAATCGGCACGCCAGAGATCTGGCGATGAATCTCGGAAAGTTGTCGCACGACTGGAGCAACTGTGCAATGACGGATCCGACGTGTATGTGGTCGGCGCCGAAGAAACTCGGCACCGGTTACATGGCCGCCGGATACGAAAGCGTGTATGCGGGCGAGACACAGGATCCGGCGCGCATCCTGACGACATGGCGCGAGAAGGGAAATGGCCCGCACAACGATGTGCTGCTCAATCTGCGCAGCTGGTCGCGCTTTGAATGGCGGGCGCTGGGCATTGGCATTTACAAAGGCTATGCGGTGATGTGGGTCGGCGCTGAAGCGGACACTGGTCAGGGCGGCCGCGGAAGCGGTGCAATGATTCCGAAGCCCTGACGGTTTCCGCGCGTAAGCTCACTGTTTAGTCGTCGACAGAGTGTTACGCCCTTCGCGCGGCGTGGCACCGCGCAGCATGCCGCCCTCGACCAGCACCGGCGTTTTCCTCAGGTGCGTCGCCTGCTCCCACGCAAACGCATACGACAGCAACTGCGCGTCGCCCCACGGCCGCGCTGAAATCTCGAGCCCGAACGGCAACCCATTGGCGTAGAAGCCCGCCGGCACCACCACCGCCGGCACGCCAATCATGTTCACCCAGCTGGTGGCCGAATGCGGCCCTTCACTCACGCGCCCATCCTGCGGCATCGTCTCGTCCGGCGGCGGCATCTGGATCGCGGGATAGACAAACCCATCGAGCTTCAGCCGATCGAGCGTCGCCGTATACGTGGCCAGCATCGCACGCCGTGGACCAAGGAAGGTGCGCTCGGCATCGCGATCGGTGTCGAGCGCGCGCTGCACAATCCGCACGCCGCCCAGGTTGCGGAAGTTGTCTTCGACGCCGATCGATGACGCGTAGAGCCGGGCGCCGGTCGCTTTCAGATACGCTGCGCCGGAATGGTATTGATCCGGACCAAAAGCCGACAGAAAGCGATCCGTGCCGTCAGCCATGTACGCATACGTTGCCACACGGCTCGCAGCCCTCGCGAAACTCGCCGGAAGCAGGTCATCAGTCATCACGATTTCCGCGCCGGCGCGGCGAAGCGCATCGAGAGACTTCATGAACATTTCGCGGGTTTCCGGCTGCAACGGAATGCGCGCGCCCTCGCGCAACTTCTGCGATTCGGCGTCGTAGACAGTAGCGGGAATTCCATGAAAGGGAATGCCATCACCTGAGAGCACGAATGCCGGCACGCCGAAACGCTTTCCCATGAGCGCGTCGGCCTTCAGCGTCGTCTCGTACGGCGTGTGCCGGGCCGAGTCGGGGGCGTGCGTGGTCACCGGATCCAGCGAGTCCGCTCCGGCCATGACCGACAACGCAATCGCCGCATCGGTCGCCGTGCGTGCTATTGGGCCGGTGTTGTCCAGCAGCCAGTCGAGCGGCGCGATGCCCGCGATGCTCACCAGACCGCGCGTCGGGAAGACGCCAAACAGTGCGCTGGTGGCGGCCGGCATGCGAATCGAATTCCCGGTGTCGGTTCCGTTGCCGAGCACCGCAAAGTTGGCGGCGACAGCCGTTACGACACCACCCGATGAACCACCTGGTGAGAATCTCACGTCATACGCGTTGCCTGTCCGGCCGAACGAGCTGCTGCGATTCGTGTCACTGTTGGCAAGGTCCGGCATGTTCGCCATGCCGATGATGATCGCGCCCGAATCGCGAAACTTCGTGACGATCGTGGCGTCCTTCGGCGCGACCAATTCGTGTCCAGGCTTGGTGAAGCCTGCCCATCCGGCCGTCGTGATCTCGCCTTTCACGCTGGTATTCGCCTTGATCACAATCGGCACACCCCACAAGGGTCCGCGCCGGACATTCCCTCCGCGTGTTGCCTCGGCATCCAGCCGGGCGGCGTCGGCGAGTGCATCTCGCCGAAGCACGGTCTCGATCGCGCCGTAGATCGGGTTGTAGCGATCGATGCGATCGAGGTGCCACTGCACCACCTGCGTGACCGTGTATTTGTGATCAGCGTAGAGCCGTTGAAGCTGCGGAACGGTGACGTCCAGCAGATCGTGGTCGATGGGGCGCGCTGGCGGAGCTGCGCCTGAGAGCCGACTATCGGGCGTCGTGCCGCACGCCATCGAGAGCAGGGGAGTGGCGATCAGTGTGAGCAGGGGGCGGAGAAGTCGCATCCCCTGAAGCTACCGCTCCTTGCCGGCGGATGAATGCATGCATCGGGTGCCGGATCATTGCTGGTTTTCTGCACAAGCGGTACGATAGCCTGCTGGGCTTGCATCTCATCCTCAAAGGTACTGTCCAATGGATTTCACGGTCATCCGCGCGTTCCCGCTGCGTAGCGCCATACTTGGCCACTACTCGCCG
>JANMWU010000140.1:0-3410 GCA_031380785.1 Gemmatimonadaceae bacterium | reverse complement strand
GCAGGGTGATGTCACGGCACTTGTCGTCACGCGCTTTGACCGACAACGCACATCGACCGACGGCCGGGACTGGATAGCACGACTCCCGCAGGAAGACTGCTGTCAGGCAACCGGAACGGCAGCACCATTGAAGTACGAGCGTGATGGCGGCCCTGGAATCGAGCGCATCCTCGGCATTCTGGCTGGCAGCGAAACGGCGGAGCTGGATACCACCAGCTTCGTGCGCGCACAACTGGCCTTCTGGCTGCTCGCAGCGCCAGATGGTCACGCGAAGAACTTCTCGCTCGCGATTCGCACACAGGAGCAGTACCAACTGACGCCACTCTACGACGTACTCTCCGCGTGGCCCATCATTGGCCAGGGGCCACAGGAATGGCACGTCAGCGAGTTGGGACTGGCGATGGGAATGCGAGGAAAATCAGGCCTGCATCGACACCTCGACAAGATCCACCTCACACACTGGAAACGTCTTGCCGTGAGCACCGGTGTACCCGGCCTGTTCGACGCGATGGTGGCGATGGTGGATGCGGTGCCGTCCACGCTCGCCACGGTCGAACCGCAGTTGCCGACGGATTTTCCACCACTCGTGTGGGAGCGGATCAGCGCCGGTATGCTGCGTCAGCGCGAGCGGTTCATGGCAGCGTTGCAGGCAGCGGCCGGCGAATGACAGCGCACGGCCGTGCCTGCACACATGCGTGTATCCGCACGCGATAGCGACACACGAGGCTTCAACACGCGAGGAGTTGGCCTCAGTACGTATCGAGTCGACCGACGGTCACGCCGAGTACTTTCGCTATCGTCGCCAGCGTTCGTGCGCGCGGCCGCGAGATTTCACTCCGCTCCACGCGCGCGAGCGCCTTCGCCGAAATCCCCGGAAAATCTTCACGTGACAACCCGCGCTGCAAACGCAGTCGCCGAATGGATGCTCCCAGTGACGCATCCTCTTTCAGCGCCCGCTTCTTCGCGGCGCGACGATACTCCACGTCGAACTCGTAAAGAACAGCGTCCGACGATGCCTCGAAGCGACCAAGCCGGATGGTCTGTCCATGATCGATCACGCGCAGGTCACTGGGATCCACGACGGCGCGTGACGCGCGGTTGGCAAACCAAGTCACCGGGACAACGAGCGGCTCGAGATTTCCGCGATAGAGCAACACGGCATTTGCCTGTGGATCGAACACGCCACCGATGAAGAGGTCGCGTCGGTTCGGCGCGGACAGCACCACCGTCAGCTCGGCGAAGTCAGGCAGCGTGAGGGCGTCCGACGACACAACGACGTGACGGAAGTACGCGCCGTACAGCTGCTGCGCCGCGTCCGGCGCGTCGTCCAGGACCAGCAGCCGCTTGTCGCTAGCGTGAACGGGTGACAGTGCGGCCAGCGACGTGAGCGAACCGGTCGTCGATGCAACCCACACGGACTGCGGCGGCGCCGTGTGATACTGCTCGGCGAGCTCACGCTTCGAACTGACGCGATAGATCACGCCCGCGCCACCGTCATGGAGTGCCGGCAGACTCGCGCCGCGCATGGAGACGAGATACAGGAACGGATTGGCGGACGCGATGCCTCGCGCAACGCGAGCACGCGTGTGCACGCTGGCTGGCGATGGGTTGGGCAAGGTCTTCGTGGGCGTGGTCATGCGGCTACTCCTTCGAATTCACCGGGTTTTCCGGATAGAGATCATTCCACACTGCGGTGTAGTCCGCTGTGTGTATCACAAGCCATGCAAACAGCTCACACGGCACGTCACGCGCCGGCGGATCCGTGTCGAGGAACTGCTGCTGGCGCAAACCGAAACGCCAGCGTCGCGCCTTGTGCATGAGCGTCACGTGCGGCGGTTCGACGCGCTCCCGATCGCGAATCTTCAATCGCCAGCCCCGTTCGTCGAAGGGTGCCGGTACAGCGAAGGCAACAGGCATACGGCACCCAGACAACGAGTCTGCGCAAGGAGTATATTGTCCCGTTCTCGAAAGCACAATAACGGGACTTTTTGTGAGGAGCGCGAAGGATCCTGATCGAGCTCGAGCGACCACGGTAGGGCGTCACGCGGCGATCGAGCGTCAGCGGCGCGTCACAGGACGACGCCGTGCATCGACACCATGGCGTCGCTCGCTTACGCCGCGGCCGCCGCTCCGTACATCCCCTCGCTCAGCACGCGCACTTCGCCGAGGATTGCCAGCGTCTCCAGATGCCGGGCAACGATCTCGCGCTTGGCGCCGTCGAACCGCGCGCTCGCGTCGTCCACCGACACTGCGCCGGCTGACGCGAGGCGCTTCAGTGCGCCGATCTGCTCGACCGCTTCAGCGGGCCATGGCAGGATGGCATCCGCAACGACGCTGGCGGATGGCGAATCCATCGCGAGCGCCAGTTCCGCCGGTGGTGCGGCGACGGTTTGCCCGGGTGCCTGAAACTCAGGCCGCAGCCATCGGACGATACCGTTCTTCTCTTCTTCGACACGCACGTCGTGCAGCGCCACGAGTCGATCGAGGATCTCGGCGTCTGTCATGGGCCACGGCCAGCCGTAGGCCTGCGCGACGAGGGCGTCCAGTTCATCGTGGATGTCGCGGAGCACGCCGCAGGCGGCGAGTTCGTTGATGGTGCGTTCCTTCGGCGTGAGCGCGTCCCCGCTCCGCAGTTTCGCGACGACGTTGTACATGCCGGTCATCGTCACGCGTTCGTCGCGGGCGAAGGCGGATTTGCGGTGGGTGTCGAGGCGCTCGGCGGTGTCAGCTAAGCGAGCTCGAATGTCGGACGGCAACTCGGGGAATGGGAATGGATCAAGGCAAACGCGCTTGTTGTACCGAGGCCGATCCTCCAGTGTGCCAACTGCGGATAAAAGCCAAACGGAATGCGCTCTGGTGAAACACATCCCAAAACCCAGGCGTCATCGATCGCAATGCCTATAAGAGTATCCGGCGCGACTGAGCGGTCGATGAAGGTGAAAATTCGGGCCAGTACTGCGTGCGTTTTCCAACACAACAAACTCGAAACCCAGCCGCTGGCTATGGCAGTCGGCGCGAATTCGGAGGCGCGCGCACGAAATCGGTGACGCGATCGCAACTCGGCACACGCATCTTTCGGCAGGCGTCGCTCCAGCGGCGCTCCATCCGCCGGCAGGTCCGAGCGGCAGCGCGACAAACCTGAGGCAAACTTGTCACGATTTCTATATCACTCCCTGATTGTCTATACTTATGTACATGGCCCTCAGCATCAAGGACGCCGAAACCGACCGCCTCGCCCGCGAGCTCGCTTCCACCACCGGCGAGTCTTTGACGGTTGCTATCAAACGCGCCCTCGAGGAGCGTTTGACCCGGGAACGAGCTCGGCGCACGACGCACAGCCTCGCTGCCAGGATCAAGCGCATTCAGGAAAGTGTCGCGCAGCTTCCGGTGCTCGACCCGCGCCCCGCGGA
>JANMWU010000119.1:0-4552 GCA_031380785.1 Gemmatimonadaceae bacterium | reverse complement strand
AGCGGCACGCACAGCATCGCATTCACGACGGCGTGCGTGGCGAACGCGCCGATGCTCGACAGGCATGCCACGCGCTGCCCGACCTTCAGGCTCATGACGCCATCGCCGACCGCCTCGATGCGGCCCGCGAACTCGGCCCCCGGAACGAAAGGCAACGCCGGTTTCAGCTGATACTTGCCCTGCACGATCAGCAGGTCGGGGAAGTTCAGGCTCGCGGCCTCGATCGCCACCAGCACTTCACCCGTGCGCGGTGCCGGCGTCGGCTGCTCGATCCAGCGCAGATCGGCCACGCCGGTCGCATTCTCGCACATCCATGCCTGCATGACGATCTCCGATCGGGAAGGATGGCGTGCCTGCGGTGTGGCCTGCACACGAAGTCAACCAGGCGCGATGAATCGGTCGAGCGAAAATAACGAAATGTCGAAGGCCGGCGTTTTGTCCATCGCCAGGTCAGCCAGCACTTCACCCAGCACACTCGCGAACTTGAAGCCGTGACCCGAGCACGGTGACGCAACGATCACGTTGTGGTGCGCCGGGTGTCGGTCAATCACAAAGTGATTGTCCGGGACGTTCGTGTACATGCAGGCTGCAGCATCCCGCAGCACACCATTTGCGTCGGGCATCCACTGTTCGATCAGCGATCGGATGAAAGCGATTTCGTCATCATTGACGGTGCGGCGCAGCAGATCGGGATCGACATCGTCTCCGAAGTGATGGAGCGCAATCTTGATTCCGTCGCCCGTGTCGGGAAAGCCATACATCGTAAGCCCGGCGTCGAGCTCCTGCAGAAAGATCGGAAACGCATCAGGCCCGAAGTACGACGCATGGGCGGCGGGGGCAAACCAGTACAGCACATTGCGCTGGGCAACGAAAGGCACGCCAAGCTCGCGCAAGACTTTGCCGGTCCACGCGCCCACAGTCAGCACCAGCGTCGCAGCCGCGTACGTCGACTGCTCTGTTGTGACTTCAACTCCGTCTCCGACAGCACGCCAGGAGAGCATCGGCTCATCGCTGCGTACTTCGGCACCATGCTGTCGTGCAACGTCGACGAAGGCCGTGATGGCCAGCTCCGGCGCGAGCACTCCCGCGCGTGGCTCGATCACCCCGATGTCCGTCGCTCTGGGCCTGAAGGCGGGAAAGCGTCGCCGCACTTCATCGGCTGCAAGAACTTCGTGTGGCAGATCGTGCAGCCGCGCACTGAGCAACGCGCCAGCCACCACCTCACTGTCCGGCGCGCCAAGCATCAGCCCACCCGTCTGCCTGAACACCGTCACGCCGCTCTCCGCCTCGAGCGCGTGCCAGCGCTCATACGCGCGCTGCACCAGCGGCACGTAGCGCGGATCCTCGAAGTACGCCTCCCGGATGATGCGCGACTTTCCGTGTGACGAGCCGTTCGCGTGACCGGGAGTGAATTGTTCGATACCGAGGACGCGCAGTCCGCGAGCGCCAAGCTGGTGCAGCGTCGCGCTGCCCATCGCCCCCAGTCCCACCACAATGACGTCGTATCGCTCAGCCATGATCCGCCAACGATGACGACACGAGGGCATCACGTCAACGCGTGCATTTCCCGCTGACGTCGCGTGATGCCTGCAGTGTCAGGGCGTTGCGGTTGCCGTAATCGTCACCGGATCGATCGCCGCGGCACGCACCAGCGCGGTGTTGGCGCCGGCAATGGGACCCATCGTCCACTTCACCGTCGCTTCACCGAATGAATTGGTGACGATGCTCTGCGGCGCGATGGCGCCACCGCCGCCGGTGATCTGGAACGTCACGTTCACACTGTCCATCGGCACGTTCGTACCGCCGATGACGCGTACCACCACCGAGTTCAGGAGTGCCACCGACACGCGCGCACTCTGATTGTTGCCCTGCGCGATCACGATGTCGGACGGCGGAATGCCACTCGCGGTGGCGCGCATCGGCTCGACACCCGGAATCGTCGCGACGATTGTGTTCGTGACTTCGCTTCCCAGCGTCCATTTCACGCGCGCTTCGCCATTGGCGTCGGTCTTGATCGACGCTGAATCGACGGCGCCGCCACCCTGCACCACCACAATCGTGATGGCGGCACTGCCGACACCCTTGCCGGCGGCGTCCGTCGCGCGAAACACCAGCGGGGCGCGCAGCACGCGGCTCACCTGACGCGACTGCAGATTGCCCGACACGATCGTCAGCGTTTCAACCGCTGTGGGACCGAGGGCTTTCTTGCAGCCACCGAGTGCAACCAGAAGGAGCCCGGCGCCGCCAACGGCGAGTCGCGCCCGGACTGACATACGCAGCATGGGAATCACGTCGACAATGAAAGGGTGCACCTTCTATTGTCGGACGTGCGCGGCGGAAACTGTTGTCGCGCCGGTTGCGGGGCGGCATGCAGGTTCAGTCGGTCAGCTGCTCACCGACTTCCACAGCAACGCGGCACAGGCGGCACCGATCACCGGCCCAACCACCGGAATCCAGCTGTAGCTCCAGTCGCTTCCACCCTTGTTTGCGATCGGCAGGATCGCGTGCGCAATCCGCGGACCGAGATCGCGTGCCGGGTTGATCGCGTAGCCGGTCGGCCCGCCGAGGCTGAGGCCAATCCCCCACACCAGCGCGCCGACCAGCGCTGGCCCGAGATTCGTTGCTGGCGTCGCACCGGCAACCAGCTTGCTGCCGATCGCATTCGCGACGAGAATCAGCACCCCGGTGCCGATTGCTTCGCTGACAAGATTCGGTCCGCTTTGGCGAATCGCCGGCCCGGTGCTGAAGCAGGCCAGAATTGCGCCCTGATCCTTCGTTACGCTCCAGTGTTTCAGATAGTGGAGCCAGACCAGCGTTGCACCGACTATTGCGCCGGCGAATTGTGCTGCGATGTGCGCAATCGCATCCGGAACCGTGCGCGATCCAAGCAGCACATCGGCGACGGTGACGGCGGGATTCAGTTCGCCTGGTGCGCCGAGGCTCGTCGCCACCAACACACCGCAGAGGACGGCTATTGCCCAGCCGGCGGTTATCACGATCCAGCCCGCGCCCTTCGCTTTGGACTCTTCCAGCAGGACGCCGGCCACTACGCCGTTGCCAAGCAGAATCAGGACAGCTGTGCCAAGAAATTCGCCGAGTGCGCTCGAAGGCATGATCGATGAGGAGTGTGTGATCAATTCAGGCGCATCGTGTCCGTGTCGCCCGTAACGGCGCGAAAGGTATCGGCTGCACCGCGCCCGGTCCCCCCCAATGTCTCGGACTACTGTGCGATACGAAAGAAGAGATGAAAGACAGTCCCGCGCCCGACCACGCTTTCGAGTGACACGAAGCCGCCGTGTTGTCGCATGCCGCCGTACACCACCGACAGGCCAAGCCCGGTGCCGGTTTTCCCCCTGGTGGAATAGAACGGGTCGAACACGCGACTCAGCGCTTCGGGCGCAATGCCGGTACCCGTATCCAGCACACGCAGGTGCGCATACGCACCGGCGGGCAGGATGACGCCATGCGTTCGACGCACACCGTCCGACTCGACGCGGCGTCCCGCGACCGTCAGCGAGCCGCCATCGGGCATGGCATGCATGGCATTGATGCAGAGATTCATCAGTGCCTGATCCACAAACGTTCGTTCCGCATCAGCCATCAGCGGGTGCGTTGCCGGGAGCAGCTGCAATCGCACTGACGACGGCAGCATGCGGTGTGCCACGTCGGCCAGCTGACGAATAGCGTCGTTGAGATCGAAGACCTCGCGGCCGAGCGTTTCGTTGCGACTGATATAGAGCAGCTTTCGCGTCAACGCCGCAGCGCGCTGCACGGCGGCCTCGATCGCTATCAGGTCTTCACTCGGATCAGCACCACGATCCACCATCGTCCGCGCCGAACCCACCGACGTCAGGACGATGCTGAGCATGTTGTTGAAGTCGTGTGCGACTCCGCCAGCCATCAGGCCGAGCGCTTCCATCTTCTGCGCCTGCGTCAGCTGCGATTCCAGCCGGCGTTGCGCATCGACCAGAATGGCAAGGCCCATGCGATCGGCGAGCGACGCCACAAATTGTTCCTCAATCGGAGTCCAGACGCGCGTGCCCTCCAGATGCTCCATGCAGACGATGCCGAAGGTCGCGCGTTCGACGCGCACACTGCTGTCCAGCATCGCGCCGATCCCGTGTTTCAGGATGTAGCGATCCTGAATTTCCGACATCGCCTGATTCTGAACCGCGTCAGACACAACCAGCGTGCGATCGGCGTGCAGCGCGCCCCAGTACTGCGGATAGGTGTCGCGCGAGATGACCAGGGTCTCCTCAATGATTTCGCCACGCACCCATGCTGCGGGGCAGAGCATCACCGAGCGTTCCTTGTCATACTGCCAGAGCGACACACGTTCGACCGACAGCGCGTTCGCGCCGGCCTCGGCGATCGACGCGAAGACCGTCAGCAGGTCGTCGCGATTGAGGAGTGACAGGTCGAGCAACGTCTCCTGAAAACGTCGCGCGTCGGCGTCGGGCAATTGCGCGCGATCGTCGGTGTGGTGCTCCATCTCTTCAGGCACTTCGCGCGACATCGGTGGTCCACTCTCTGCGTTCGGGCGTTGAACCGA
>JANMWU010000112.1:0-4160 GCA_031380785.1 Gemmatimonadaceae bacterium | reverse complement strand
GCGGTTGTGCCCCACATGCGGCGGCGCAGCGTGCCACTCTCGCCGGCGAGCGGGAAGCTCGCGTGCAGCAGCGGCCCCCAGCTCGACTTGTCGGCCCAGCCCAGCAGCTGCACCATGGCGCGGGGCGACACCTTGTCGAGCTGCGAAAGCCCGCTGCCGTCGGTTGCATCGACCGCGCCCTGCGTGACGCCGGCGCTGCGCTGCAACAGCACGCGGAGAGCGGTGTCGCCGGTGGTTGCGGCGCCGGTGGTGTGGCGATCGGCCCCGCGCGACGCGGCACGGAACACGTGCTCCGCGATCACATTCACCGACTCGCGATTCATCACCGTGATGAGCGTCTCGAGCGGCGCCGATTCCCACGACACGAGCGACGCGGCAGTGACGGGCGTTTTTGCCAGCGTCATACCATTCGTGACCGTGATGCCGTTACGCCGCAATGCTGCGAGGAAAGCGCCGGTGGTGAAAGACGCCGGATCTTCAACGATGTACGAGTACGAGCGCTGGAATACATCCGTCCCGATGCTGCCGGTGACGGAAATGCCGCTGCTGTTGCGCGCGAACTTCAGTTTCGCGCCGCGACCGGCAACGGTGCGCACGGCTGAGCGAACCGGGATGGCGGTCGTCGCCGGTTCCAGCACGACGTCGGCGGCCGCACCGCGGGTGGTGGGACGGATCGTGACCCACACCAGATTCTCGTTCAGCGACAGCGCCGAGACGCGACCGGCGTAAGAGTCCTGCAGAATGCGCTTGTGCCAGCCCTCGGGAATACTGCGCGCCTCGAACGCGCTGGCATCGCCGATCACGCGGCCGGTGACACTGCGCACGCCGGCGCGAACCACACGCATCGCCAGCGAATCCATGGCCGCGTCAGGTTTGCCGCCGATGAAGCGGGCGGACATGGACGGATCGCCGTCGCCGCGGAGAATCAGATCGCCATCGATCACACCATCCTTCATCGTGCCGGTACGCAGCACGTCGGTGTGATAGCGATAGCCCGGTCCGAGGGCGTCGAGCGCCAGCGCAGACGTGAGCACTTTCTGCGTGGACGCCGGCAGGTGCGGCACATCGGCGTTGATTGCAAAGAGTGTGTCGCCGTGCGAGAGCGACACCACCATCATGCCCCACGATCCGCTGCGGATCGACGTGCCGGCGAGTGTACCGAGATCGGCGCGCAGACCATCGACGCCAAACGCGGTGCCCGGCACCAGCGCGGCGAGCGCCGGGGCGGCGGGGCGGCGTGCGCGACGTCGCGGTTTGGTGGCGGTGACCCGATTGTGCGCGGCGACCGAGCCACGGCGCGACTGCGCGCTGGCGCTGGTGTGTACGGTCGCCTTCACGGCGTGCCGCGTGGTCGGTTTCCGGCGCGGCTTCTGCGCGTCGGCCGATTCCACGACAGTGATCGCAATGAGCAACAGCGCCAGCATGCGAGCAGCTGGCGCGAAACGGGAGGTGCAAGCCACGTCGCTAGACCTTTAAGAAGATTTTTCTACGCCACAGCGCCCACAATATCACGAACCAGAGCAGCACGAATGTCACGGCATACCCCAGCGACGCCACCCTCGGTTCAGGTATCGGCGCGAAGATGGCCTGATACACAATCGCCGACGCCGATTTCGGGCCGGTGGGTGTCTGGACCTTCCACAACGTGACCGTGATGCGCGCCATCAAGCCGGAGCCCAGGAACGCGATCATCGGGTTGGTGCCGTAAATGACGAAGAACTTCGTCCATCGTTTCCAGCCGTGCACATCGATGATCCACATGCACGTTGCCAGCGTGACCAACGCCATGCCGCCGGTGAAGACGACATAGCTGCTGGTCCATAGCGTTTTGTTGATGGGAAAGGTCCAATTCCAGATCAACCCGACCATCATCAGCAGCGCACCGCAGGCGAACATGCCATTCAGTCGCTCGAAGATGGGTTTCGGTTGCCCGATCCATCGGCCGGCGAACTGGCCCAGCATCATGGTTCCGACCGCGGGAAGCGTGCTCAGCAGTCCCTCGGGGTCCCAGGTCTTCGCGGTAATCCAGAGGTGGTTGGTACCGAGGATCAGTCGATCGAACCAGGCACTCAGCACGGCGTCGGGCTGATCGAGCAGCTGCCAGCCCGGCACGCCGCGATCCGGCACCGTCACAAGCGTCATCAGCGCCCAGTAGCCAAGCAGGATGCCGACGAGCGTGAAGGCGTGCTGCTTCCATGTGCCGCGCAGCGTTATCAGCGCGCCAATCACATACGCAACGGCGATCCGTTGCAGTACGCCCATGATACGAATGTGCTCGATGCGATACACCACGCGATCGAGAAACGTCGGATTCGCCATGCCGTCGATGGTGCCCCACATGAAGCCGGGGAACCACGCGAGGAATAATCCAAACAGGAAGATCAGTGCGCCCCGGCGCAGGATCTGTCGTACGATCGCGCCTTCGCTGTCACCGCGTTCGCGCCGTTGCGACAGCGAGAGGTACGACGTGACACCAACGATGAAGAGGAAGAACGGGAAGATCAGATCGGTCGGAGTCCACCCGTTCCACTTCGCATGTTCGAGCGGTTCGAAGATGTGATTCCAGTCGCCCGGATTGTTCACCAGCAGCATGCCGGCGACGGTCATGCCGCGGAACACATCGAGCGAGAGCAACCGTTCCCGCGAACCGCCTGGTGCCGATGGCCTGGGCGGAGGCGTGCGCTGACGAATGGGGGTGAGCCCGGGACGCGAGATGGTGCCCATCGTTCAGTCTCCGGCCGCTGCAAATGTGCCGCGCGAGCCCTGCGCTTCGGCCACGCCATCGCCGCCATTGCCCTGCTTCTGCCAGCGGAAAAAAACCACTGTCATCACGCCGTAGAAAAAGAGGCCGCCCGGAATCCACATGATGAGGCCTCCGATGAGCTGATCCGCCTTGGGGCTGATGCCCCAGATCCGGGGGCTCGACGCGTAGAGAGGATACAGCACCGTGTCGGCCAGTGCGATGTAGATGGCGACCACGCTCATCGGGATCGTCATCAGGAAGCAGTACAGCATCTGCTCCGGATAGCTGAGTCGTGGAAGCTCAGGCAACGGACTCATGAACGGCCACCACATCAGCACACTGGCGACAAGGAATGTCAGATGCTGGACGATGTGAACGTTGTGGTGCAACAGCGCGAGGTTATAGAGCGCAGGGATGTGCCAGAAGCAGAGCGTGATGTTGAAAAGTGCGAACGCCATGCCGCCGGTGGTGATTCGCGGTGCGAGCCAGCGCACGACCGGCCACTGCAAAGCCGGCCGCAGCATCCAGCCCGGTGTGCCGGCGATCAGCAGCGGCGGCACAATCAGCTCCATGATGAGATGCTGCACCATGTGGCCGCTGAACAGATAGAAGTCGCTCAGGTCGTGCAGCGGTCCATTGAGAATAAAGAACAGGAGCAGCAATCCGGCGCTGAATGAGGCCCGTTGTGCGGTGGACGGGCCGACGCCTTCAGCGGATCGGGCACGCCGGAAGTAGAGCCACCCGAGCACAGTCAGACCGATGACTGTGCTCGGGTGGATTGTCCATGCATTCCACGCCAGAGTCTGTGCGGGGTGCAGCAGGAGCGCGAGATGAATCACGCTAGCCCATCGCTGAAAACACTGAACTCACTGACTGCTGCTGAGGTGAATCGCGACCTTGCCGAACAGGAAGAGCAGGCCGATGGCCGTCACGATTGCGATGGCGAGCGGTCCGACGAACAGGTTGCGAAACAATTTGTTGTCGTACTTGAGGTGCATGTACACCGCGCACACGACCCCGAACTTCACCGCCGACATGAACAGCATGCTCGGTATGTAAATCGCCGACTCCGTCCACGGCTTGATGTAGTAAGCCGAGATTTCGACGATGGTGACGATCGTCAGGAAGAGGGCCGTCCAGAGGTACGTTCTCGCCGTCGGGTGATGCGCGTGTGCGTCGTCGTGCGCGGCCGCGTCGTGTCCCTGCGCCATGGGGTCGTGGCTCACTTGATGAGATAGAGAAGAACGAAAATCGCGATCCACACCACGTCGACAAAGTGCCAGTACAGCGCGCACATGTCGACGGTCAGCGCATCCTTCATCTCGAGGCCGCGCTTCTTGTCGATCGCTGCCAGCGTTACCAGCCAGAGCACGCCGGCCGTCACGTGTGCACCGTGGAAGCCGGTGAGAACGAAGAA
>JANMWU010000030.1:0-2102 GCA_031380785.1 Gemmatimonadaceae bacterium | reverse complement strand
AATGTTGTGCCGAGCATGTTCACCAGCGCCGCGCGCGCTTCGGCCCGCACCAGCGGCATCTCGGCGCTTTCGGCAAGCGTCAGCACATGATCGACGTACGAGCGCTGCACCAACGCAGCGAGCGTAAAGTCATACGCGCTGTGCGGCGCCGAAGCGAAGATGTGCGACTCCATCCGCTTGAGCAGGTCGCTGAATCCCGGTAGCGTCGGATCCATCGCATGCTGTGACACCATGCGGGCTGCGCGCTCTGCATCGAGCAACAGATCGAAGGTCACCGCCGCGATCGTCGCTCCGGGGGCGAGTGGATCAAAAGTGATGCCCGTCCAGCGATCGAATAGCTCGCGCGTCGGCGCAATCAGGAATGGACGTGGTGGCAGCTGCGCGATGAGTGAGCGCGGCAGCGCCAGATTCGCCGGCGACAGCACCTCGGCGATCGCATCGATGGCGATGTTCTGTCGCGCGGCGGGCACTGACACCGGACCTGCCACGCCGTCACCGCGCATCGTGTACGCGTAGGTCACACCGCCCACGACCTTGATCGCCGCCTCGAGCTGGTAGCGATGATGCAGATACACCGGCACCAGCACATCCTCGAGCGTCGCCATCGGTGCACCGCGCTTGATCGCGGTCTCGCCGAACTTCGTCAGCGCGCGCTCGCGCACCGTCAGCATGCGCTTCAGCTCCGTCACGGCGTCGACACCGTTGTCCCACAGATGCGTGTTCGGGCTGGCACTGCTCACCGGGCGCGCGTCCTGGTCGGTGAGAAAGGTCAGGCCCTTTGCCCGCGCGGCCACCAGCACCGAGTCGAGTTGCTTCTTCTCGTCGCCGGCGAACTCGCCGTAGCCCCATGTGACAGCCACCTTGTCCCATTCGCCGATGCCGGTTTCGTAGGCGTTGGTGATGTCGACGTCACCGTTGGTTTTAAGCGAAATCATCGGGTGCGGATAGTCCATCACACTGGTGCGGCCCTGCGCACTGCTGATGTAGTTGTGCGCCATGCCAAGCGTGTGACCGACTTCGTGCGCCGCCAGCTGGCGTATGCGCGCCAGCACCATCGCCTGCACGCGCTCGGCCTTCTCGGTACCGGTCGCGTACGGCTGATCGAGACCTTCGCCGATCAGGAAATCCTGACGCGCACGCAGTGATCCGAGAATTACGTGGCCCTTCATCATTTCGCCGGTGCGAGGATCGGTCACCGCCCCGCCATAACTCCAGCCACGAGTGGCGCGATGAGCATACTCGATCACGTTGTAACGCACATCGAGCGGATCGATGGAATCCGGCAGCACCTCGACCCGGAATGCGTTGATGTAGCCCGCCGCTTCGAACGCCTGATTCCACCACCGCGTGCCTTCCACCAGCGCGCTGCGGATCGGCTCCGGCGCGGTGTTGTCCACGTAGTAGATGATCGGCTTCACCGGCTCACTGCGCGCTGCACCGGGGTTCTTCTTTTCGAGACGGTGCCGTGATGCGAAACGCTGCACGAACTGCCCGTTGAGCGGCTGCGCGTAATCCTGATAACTGATGCCGAAGAATGCCGAGCGGGGATCGGCTTCGCGCATGTGAAAGCCGGGCTCCGGGAGTGCGACGAGGCTGTGTCGTTCGCGAATCGTGATGGCTTCCGGGTTTGGTGTCACATCGCGTACATAACGTCCAGGGTTGGTGCCGGCCAGCGTCAGCGTGACTTCAATTTCAGTGTTGCGCGGGAACGCCTTGGTGTGGGGCATGTACACCGCGCTGCGTGTGCGATCGAGTGTGAACGTGCCCTGCTGTGTGCGACGCAGCGCTCCGATCGCATCGTGAGCATCGCGTACGACGAACTCCGTCGCATCCACCAGCACGCGCGGTCCGTCCTGTGCTTCGACGGTAAAGCCGAAGATGGCGCTGCGCGCGAAACTCTCCTCGACGCCGCGGGCTTCGTTCGCGTCGGCCGATACGCCGCGGAAGCGCGTGTTCTTTTCGATCAGCAACACCCGCGGTCCGCTGCGCGAGAAGGCGACCAGTCGTTCGGCGCCGAGCTGATTGCGATCGAGCCCGATGTCATTCGAGCCCACGCCCCAGGGGAGCGATGTGAAGTAGATGAACTCCTGATCCATCGCCGG
>JANMWU010000903.1:0-1530 GCA_031380785.1 Gemmatimonadaceae bacterium | reverse complement strand
GGCAACACATGGACTCAACTCACAAGCGGACTGCCATCAGGCACGGTTGGCCGCATCGCAATCTCGATCTACGCGAAGGATCCGCGGATCGTGTATGTCAGCGTGGAGAAAGGGCTGCGCTACACGTCCAGCATCTCGTACGACAAGCGGCTGGGTGGCGTCTATCGCTCCGAGGACAGGGGCGAGACATGGCGCTTCATGAGCGACTGGAATCCGCGCCCTGCCTACGCGAGCCAGCTCCGCGTGGATCCAAGTGATCAGAGTCGGCTCTACGCAATGCAATGGTCGGTGAGCGACGACAGCGGCAAGACCTGGCGCTCACCGCGCCAGTCGCTGCATGGCGACGATCGCATGGTGTGGGTGGATCCGAAGGATTCGCGACATCTGATCAAGGCGGATGACGGCGGAGTTGGCATCTCATACGATCGCGGCGTGAAGTGGCTCTTCGTCACCTCGCTGCCGTTCTCGCAGCCGTACCACCTCAGCGTCAGCAGCACCACGCCGTATTTCGTCTGCGCCGGATTGCAGGACAACGGGAGCTGGTGCGGACCGAGTGCGACATACACACCGCAGGGGCCGTGGAATGACGACTGGTTCCGCGTTGGCGGCGGCGACGGATTCAACAATGTCATCGACACTGCAGACAACAACACACTGTATTCAAGTTCGCAGTACCTCGGCCTGACTCGCGTGAATCTTCGCACGCTGGAAGCTGTGCAAATCCGGCCGCAACCGAAAGAAGGCGAAGGGCCGAAGCTCGGAAACTGGGGTGCACCGGCGCCGCGCGTCGGCCGGAAGATCATCCCGGCCGGGTGGAATTCGCCGGTCATCATCTCGCCCCACAATCGCGCGGTGATTTACGCCGGAATGCGCGAGTTGTGGAAGTCGGTCGATCGCGGCAACACATGGACGTCGCTTGGCGATCTCACCACGCGTGTCGACCGGCGCAGCCTCGCCATCATGGGCCAGCTGCCCGCCGACACGACGCTCTCGCTGGACGATGGCGTCTCGTACTTCCCAGGCACGACAACAATCAGTGAGTCGCCGGTCAAAGCCGGTGTGCTGTATGTCGGTACCGATGACGGCAACGTGCAGGTGTCGCAGGACGGCGGACGGACATGGAAGAATGTGCGCAACAACGTTCCAGGCCTGCCGCAGGGCACGTGGGTCTCGCACGTGGAAGCGTCGCGCACGACGCCGGGCACGGTCTACGCCGTCTTCGATGGCCATCAGTCCGACGACTTCACGAACTATCTATTCCGCAGTGTCGACTACGGTGCAACATGGACCTTGATCACGGCGAACCTTCCAGCCGATCGCGGCCTGCGCATCATCCGCGAAGATCCACGCGCTCCACGAGTGCTCTACCTTGGTGGCGAACGGGGCTTGTTCGTCTCGCTGGACGCTGGCGCCAGCTGGCGAGAGGTGCGCGGCCTGCCGCGGATGCCGATTTACGATTTCGTCGTGCAGCCGACCGACAACGATCTGGTCGTTGCCACGCACGCGCGCGGCATCTGGATCCTCGACAAT
>JANMWU010000896.1:0-2542 GCA_031380785.1 Gemmatimonadaceae bacterium | reverse complement strand
AAGAAATCGACGACGATCGTGTCGGCCGAGTACACCGGTGGCAAGGATGTGCGGGTGCCGTTTCAGGTGCCGCTGGGTCAGTCGGCGTGGGGGTTGCGCGGATACCATGACTCGTACGATGCCGGCGCGAGCCGTTTCATTGTGCGTGGCGAGCAGCGTCAGGCGATCGGGCGCCCGTGGGGTTTTGCCGATATCGGGGCGGTGGTGTTCGCCGAAACCGGCCGGATCTGGGCCGGTCGCGTGCCGTTCGGCGTGACGACGCCGTGGCGTGGTGCGGTGGGCACGGGCGTGTTGGTGTCGGTACCGCCGCGCGCGCGCAGTCTGTACCGTGTGGATGTGGTGTACGCGCTCAATCCCGATGCGCGCTCGAGCCGCTGGGAATTGCGGCTCAGTTCCGGGAATTTCACGCGGGCATTCTGGCAGGATCCGAACGAGGCGCGGCGTGCGCGCGAGCGGTCATTGATCTCGAATATCTTCGCGTTTTAGCGTAGTGTCGCCGGCTCGGGGCGCGCGAATGATTGGCGTCGCGACCGAACGGTTACTCCGATGCCGGTTGCCGCGGCGATGTTGGCGTCGTGCAACCGCCGCCTCCGACACTGCTTGGGACCTTGCGTGATCGTGCCGCCGTGCGGCGGTACAGTCCGCGCACGGTGCAGGCCTATTCGCGCTGGGTGGTGGCGTTTGTGCGCTTTCACGGGAAGCGGCATCCGAGGGAACTTGGGCCGGAGGCTGTGCGCGACTTTCTGACGCATCTGGCGCGCGATCGTGGTGTGGCGGCATCGACGCAGAATCAGGCACTGGCGGCGTTGCAGTTTTTGTATCGGGACGTGCTGCAGCTGCCGCTCAATGCCACGCATGGCTTTGTGCCTGCCAAGCGTCCGCACGCGCTGCCGAATGTGTTGTCGCGTGCCGAGGTGCATCGCGTGTTATCGATGATGCAGGGGCAGACGCGGTTGATGGCGATGTTGCTGTATGGTGCCGGGTTGCGGCTGCAGGAGTGTTGTCAGTTGCGGCTGAAGGACATCGACGCCGACCGCGGTGAGATCCGGGTGCGTCGCGGGAAGGGTGGGCGCGATCGTGTGACGATGTTGCCGGGGCAGGTTAGGGATGACGTACTCGAGCAGATCAAGTGTGTGCGGATGTTGCACATGCGTCGGGTGGCGGCCGGTGGCGGTTTCATCGAATTACCGGACGCATTTGCGCGGAAGTCGCCGATGGCGGCGCGGAGCTGGTCGTGGTGCTGGCTGTTTCCGTCGCGGCACGAGTTTATGGATGCCGGCACGGGGCAGCGGCGGATGCCGCATTTGCATGTGACGGTGGTGCAGCGCGCGGTGTCGGCGGCGGCGCGGGCGGCCGGAGTGACGCAGCGGGTGGGGTGTCACACGTTGCGGCACTCATTTGCGACGCATCTGCTGGAGAGCGGCTATGACATCCGGACGGTGCAGGAGTTACTGGGGCATCGTGATGTGTCGACGACGATGTTGTATACGCATGTGTTAAATCGGGGCGGATTGGGGGTTCGGAGTCCGTTGGATTTGCCGGTGATGGGGGCGGTGTCGCCGACTGACCGGAGGTGAGTGATGTGTGGAGGTTTGCGACGAAGGGGCGGAGATTGCCGGGCGTGGGGGGTGGGATGGGTGTCTATTTCGGATGCTCGGCTGGATTTTGGTGTTAGGCTGCATTCTGCGCAGGAGAACGCGGGGCGGGGTAGCGATCGCGGTCATCTGGATCTTGGTGTGGCTGCGTGAGTTACAGGCCCTATGGTGAGCCGAGGTGGACGGGTTATGCTGCGGGGAGGAGGATGGATAAGAGCGGGGTTGCAGTGGTCTGTGGCGGGAGAGTAGGGTCAATGAGTTCGTTGCGGTATAATTCTCGTTAGACGCCATGACACGCGGCATCATTGTTGAACGGATCTGGTCCGACGACGACCTGTTGGAGCTTTCCATCACCGTCGGCGACGGGCAGAATCTGTTTTCGATGAGCGGCTACGTCGATTTCGATTGGCCCGCAGAGACGGCACGTGCGCTCACGTCGTTCGGCCGCCAGATCCACGGTGGCCTATACGACCTCGAGATCGGAAAGTTTGGCCCAGAGTATGGCGGCGGGGCGTTCTCGGCGCGACTCCATTGGTACCGACCGATAGAGCTCCTTATCTCAACGCATCAGCAGTCGGCGTTTGGCCCGTTCAAAGGAGCTGATGTCGCGTCCGAGGCAAGACTCTACCTTCGGACGGAGCCTGGCCTCGTGGATCGATTTGCCGCGGAGTTGCCTGCGCTCAGCCTGAAGGACGGTGCGCGCGCGGAACTCGAATGCATCGCGAGCTGATACACGTCTGGCGTCTAACCCGCGTTGCTGCTGCCACTGCGGCCGGAGTATTATGAGCAGGAGGTCGTTCAGTCGGCCGCAGTGCAGCAGAACGCATTATCGTTGAGGCTGTAGAATTAGTCCTCGGCGTCGTTTCCGGCGCAATCTCGCTGCGGTGGCGGGATACTTAAATGATTCGGCACGCGGGGATAGTCGATCCTGCAGCAAGTGTGGCGCT
>JANMWU010000890.1:0-1506 GCA_031380785.1 Gemmatimonadaceae bacterium | reverse complement strand
CCGCGCCGACCTTCGCCGGCGACACGATCTACGCCTGGTCCGAAATCCTCGACGTCGTGGAGCTTCCGGACCGCCAGGACATCGGGGCCTTGCGCATCAGGACCGTGGCAGTGAAGGATCGTGCATGCGCCGATTTTCCGTATCAGGATGCGAGCGGCGCGTACGAGGCGGGCGTGGTGCTCGACTTCGACTACACCGTATTCATGCCGCGAAGGAGCTGATGCGCGAGTACCGCTTTCTTGCCACCGAGGAGACGCAGGAGGCACTGCGGCTGGCGCGCGGTGTGTGGCATGGCCTCACGATCGAGGAGATGACAGTCACGATTCATCTCGTCACGGGAGAGGCGATCCGGATTGAGGCCGAGGCGGCCGACGTGGAGGATGCGTTCGAGGCTTTCCGTCTGAATGCGAAGGTTGATCCGAAAGCCGCGCCGCCGACCGATGCGGCGGGCGAGTTCGGACTCGGCCGCAACGACGTGGTGCTGTTCACCGGCGCGACGTGGACCGTGACCAACACCGAAGCACTTGGCGTGGAGCTGCGCGAAGGGGCGGCGATGCATTTCAGCGGGCATCCGGGTCAACTCGCGGAAGACGCCGACGTTGTCTGCCTGACGACGGATGCGATCGTGATTGCCACGATCACCGGTACCGGACTGCTGATCCGCGTCGGGCTCAAACCAGGATCGATCGACGTGCTGTCGGACCAGACGGCGATCGCCGCATTTCTGATGGAGCGTGGCTATTCCACCACCTGACGGGCCGTGCGTGTGAGCACGACCAGCGCTACGCCACCGAGAATCAGCGCCGTCGCGATCAGGAGCCGCAACGTCAGTGGTTCGTGCAGCAGCAGCACACCGCCTGCTGCGGCGATCACCGGAACGCTGAGCTGCACCGTCGCGGCAACGGTCGCACGCAGCTCGCGCAACGCGGTGTACCAGATCGCGTACCCAAGCCCGGACGTGATTGCTCCTGATGCAACGGCGTACATGGCGCCGGTCACATCGATCGAGCGTTGCGAGAGTGCGACCACGCTCACCAACAACGCCATTGGCACGGCGCGCGCAAAATTGCCGGCTGTCACGGCGGTCGGATCGCCGACGCCCTTCGCCCGCAGCGAGTACACCCCCCACGCCGCACCAGCCGCGATCATCAGTGTGGCCGATAACAGCGGCGGCGCGCTGAGCCCTGGCAGGACGAGATCGATCAGTCCTGCATACGCGAGCAGCAGTCCACCGGTCTGCAGCGCGGAGAGCCGTTCGCCACGGGCCACGCCGGCCGTGATCATGGTGGCCTGCACGGCGCCGAAGAGCAGCAGTGCGCCCGTCCCCGCCGTGAGGCGCACGTAGGCGAAAGAGAAACCGGCGGCATATACAAAAAGCGCCAGCGCCGAGCCCCACGAACCACCGGCGTGTTTCGGACCGCTGCGCAGCTGAACGATCGCCAGCAGTACGATCGCGCCGGCAAGAACGCGAATCGTGGTGAAACTGGCGGCGTCGATTGTCGTGTG
>JANMWU010000855.1:0-3246 GCA_031380785.1 Gemmatimonadaceae bacterium | reverse complement strand
CAGGGAACGGCGAATTGCCTGACTATTCGCCGTACGGGATCCAGATATTCTTGATCTGTGTGGCGTTGCGCAGGAAGTCGCGGCCCTCGCCCTGATCGGCACTGGTCCAGTCGCGCGCGGTCCACTCGGTCCAGGTGCGCTTCATGTTGTCGGCTGACGCGCGTTCGACGGCAGTGGCACCTTCCTTCGGACCAAAGTACCAGATGCCATCCACCTCATCGTGCTCGGCCAGGGTCTTCGTGAGCGATGCGCGCGCTCCGGTGACGACATTGACGACGCCATCCGGCAGATCTGACGTCTCCAGCACCTGATAGAAATCAGTGGCCGCAAGTGGATGCAGTTCACTCGGAACAACGACAGTGGTGTTGCCCATCGCAATCGCCGGCGCGACCAGCGACACGAAACCAAGCAGCGGATTGGCAAGGGGGCAGATCAGCGCCAGACAGCCGATCGGTTCATTCATGGCCAGCGTGACGCCGCGCAGTGGCGTGGCGTGCACGGCACCATCGTACTTGTCGGCCCAGGCTGCGTAGGTAAAGAGCCGCGAGATGCTGCGCTCGACTTCAAGCGCGCCGCCGCTTCCGGTCATCGCGTCGATGCGGAGCGCGAATTCTGCGCTGCGCACTGACAGGTTCTCGGCGATGTAATACAGGATCTGCGCGCGATTGTGTCCCGTGGCGCGCGCCCAGCCCTTGGCGGCGTGGGCGGCGGCGACGGCATTGCGAAGGTCCTTGCGATTGCCGTCACCGATTTCGCCGATCGTTCGCCCGTCGGCGCCGCGCACTGGAATCGTGTACCCACCATCCGGCCTCACCTGTTTGCCGCCGATGAAAAACTTCGGCGTACGATCGATGCCTGGCATAGCGAAGTCGTTCGCCGCCTCAGTCGACGGCGCGAACGGCGCGGCCTCAATCAGTGGCGCGGCAGCCTTTTTCCACGACGGTACCAGATACTCATACATCCCTTCGCGACCGCCTTCACGACCGAAGCCACTTTCCTTGTATCCGCCAAAGCCTGCGGCGGCGTCGAACAGGTTGGTGGAGTTCACCCAGACGATCCCGCTCTTGATCTTCGGCGCGATGTCGAGTGCAAGGTTGATGTTCTCGGTCCAGACGCTGCTGGCGAGACCATACGGTGTGTTGTTCGCGAGTTCGACGGCTTCGGATGGTGTGCGGAACGTCATCGAGACCAGCACCGGTCCAAAAATTTCTTCCTGTACAATGCGCGCGGCCGGCGACACGCCGGTGAACAACGTTGGCGGATAGAAGCATCCATCGCTGGGCACGGCCCACGACGGTTGCCACATCTGCGACCCTTCAGCGACGCCGGCATCGACCAGGGTCCGGATGCGATCGAGCTGAATCGGATCGACGATCGCGCCCATATCGATGGACTTGTCGAGTGGCGAGCCGACACGCAGTGTCTCCATGCGCGCACGAATCTTCTCCTCGAGTTGTGCGGCGATTCCTTCGTGCACGAGCAGCCGCGATCCCGCGCAGCAGACCTGTCCCTGATTAAACCAGATCGCGTCGACCACGCCTTCAACAACGCTGTCGAGGTCCGCGTCGTCGAACACGATGAACGGACTCTTGCCGCCCAGTTCAAGTGACAGCTTGATGCCGCTGCCAGCCGTCGCGCGGCGGATGATCTTGCCGACTTCGGTCGAGCCGGTGAATGCAAGTTTGTCGAGCCCGGAATGCGCGACGAGTGCCTTGCCAGTGTCGCCGTCGCCGGTGATGACGTTGAGCACGCCGGGAGGCAAACCGGCATCACGCGCAATCCCCGCAAAGCACAACGCGGTAAGCGGCGTGAACTCGGCGGGCTTGAGCACCACCGTGCAGCCCGCGGCGAGCGCCGGCGCAACTTTCCATGCCAGCATCAGCAGCGGAAAGTTCCACGGAATGATCTGGCCGCAAACGCCGGCCCCGGTGTAGCCCGTGAACTCGCTGTTCAGCAGCTGCGCCCAGCCGGCGTGGTGATAGAAGTGCCGTGCGACGAGTGGAATATCGAGATCACGTGTTTCGCGAATAGGCTTGCCGTTGTCCATCGTCTCGAGCACGGACAGCAGGCGCGCATGCTTTTGCACGGCGCGCGCAAGCGCATAGAGATGCCGCGCGCGGCCATGACCACCGAGTGCCTGCCACTGTGGAAGCGCAGTGCGTGCGGCCGTCACGGCGGCATCGATATCGGCTTCGGTACCCTGCGTGACTTTCGCCAGCAGGGCACCAGTCGCCGGATTCTTCACGGCAAAGGTGTTGCCATGCTTCGTGAACTCGCCGCCGATGAAATGTCCGAAGGTGCCGAGCTGATGCCGTTCGATCCATTCACGTACCGGCGCGTCGCCTTCCGGGGCGGGGCCGTAGGCCATGGTCTCAAAGATGTCGGCGACGGAAGTCATGTGCGTTGTGAGCGGTGGGTCACGGCATCGGATGACGATACGCGGCAGCGTAACGTCCGGTCACGAAGTGTTCCAGCTGACGTTCGATGTCGGTGAGCAGTCCGCTGGCACCGAAGCGGAAGAGGTCGGAGCGGAGCCAACGATCGCCGAGTTCTTCCTTCATCAGTGCGAGCCAGTCGAGCGAACCCTTCGCAGCGCGAATGCCGCCTGCCGGCTTGAAGCCGACTGCGTGGCCGGTCTGTTCACGATATGCGCGGATCATCCGAACCATTACGAGACCGACCGGAAGAATTGCGTTCTCGGCTTCCTTGCCGGTGCTGGTCTTGATGAAATCGCTGCCAGCCTGCATCGCGACCATGCTGGCTCGCCCGATGTTTGTCATGGTGGCGAGTTCGCCCGTGGCGAGGATCGTCTTCATGTGCGCATCACCGCACGCGTCGCGAAACCGCTTCACTTCGTCGTACAACGCGCGCCAGTTACCAGTGAGCACATGCGCGCGCGTAACGACGATATCGATCTCCTGAGCGCCGGCGGCCACGCTCGCCTTGATCTCGGCAATACGTGTTTCGATTGGGCTCAATCCTGCGGGAAAGCCGGCTGATACGGCGGCGACCGGAATACCACTTCCGGCGAGCGCTTCGACTGCAGTTGGTACCAGCGCGTGATAGACGCACACTGCGCCGGTGGTGATGCGCAGATGCGCAATGCCGAGCGACGCGACGATGTCATCGCGCAGCGGATTGCGTGCCTTGGCGCAGAGCCGACGCACGTTGCCCGGAGTGTCGTCACCCGACAGCGTGGTGAGGTCCATGCAGGTAATGGCGCGGAGCAGCCAGGCGGCCTGCCAC
>JANMWU010000811.1:0-2334 GCA_031380785.1 Gemmatimonadaceae bacterium | reverse complement strand
GAGCATCTCCGTGAGCGTGAACTGCGTCCAGCCCAGGCCGAGCATCGCGATGGAAACAAGCAGCACGCCGGCAAGCGATGACGCCCACGCGCCTCGCATCGACTGCACGTGCAGAAATGTGCTGTCGGGCACCGCGCCGGTGATCTGCAGCACCAGCACGAGCAACAGCGCCGCCATCGCCACGCCGCCAACAAACAGGACGCGTCGGCGCGGCAGCAGCGATGCCGTGGCGATGGTGAGGATGGCGTACAGCACCGAGCCGCACCACCACATTCCGCCGGTCAATCCGACGAGCGCGGCGATTACGACGGCGTCCAGGCACAGCGATGCGTGTACCCGCGACTCGAGGCGGAACCCGTCATCCTCGCGGGCCAGCGTGCGCTCAACCAGCATGCAGCCGACAAGCCATGTGGCGCTCAGCGCGATCGTCCACACCGACAGACCAAGGCGGCTGACCACCGCCGCGATCGCGAGCACCAGTGCGATGGCGACGCATGTCAGCCGCACGCGACTGAGCGTCATGACCGAGCCACGGTCAAGCCGGTGGGCGTTGGTGGGGTGCAGCATCTCCCAGTGTGGTATCGACCGCTGGGCGAGGCAGATCAAGCCATGCGAGGCACCGGTCACATGGGTCGCGCGCGATCCGGTGCGCGCGGCAGACGCTCAACGCATCAGAACTCGCGCCGCTTCATTTCCTTGAAGATTTCCTCGGCGTCCGCACCTGGGCCGTCTTCCGTGCCAAGCTTCTTGGTGGCGTCTAACGTGGCGTCGAACGATGGACGCGGCTTGGCGGCTTTGGCGGCAGCCTGGGCCTGCGTCTTCTTGAGCAGCTTCTGAAGCTGGTTGTCCTTCACTGTTCCTGCCTCCGCATGGGTTCGTGCACTAATCTGCACGCGGTCTGTGGCTCTCTGTCAATGATCAGTACCTGATTCGTGCACCACGTCACTTTTTCGCGCCGACTCGCCGCCCGAATGCCCCGCTTTCATCGAAATACGCCGATACGCGCCGTGGCGCTGTCAAGCATCGCCGCCGGAATCGCCTGCAGCGGCTGTGTCAGCAAGCCTGATGCCTCGCCGCCAAAGGTCCGAGCCGAGAGTGTGACCGTCCGCGGCCCCGACGCGGTGCCGGTAATGCCGCAGCAGCTGGCACCGCTGCCGGCGAGGCCCGGTGTCACGGTGGTCCGCATCGCGGTCCGGCGTGACTCGACCACGTTCGGCGTCGGCCGGGCGGTCGTCACGCTGACCTCAGGCGACACGGTCGTTGTGAGCGACAGTGCCTACCGCGCCTGGACACTCGGTAACGGTTCGCTGGTGGCCGTCTCAGGACTGGATGGTGCTGGCGGTTACGAGAATGAAGGCCAGTCGCTCACGGTGATCGACGTCGCAGCCGGAACACGACGACGGGTGGTGGCGGACTACTTCACGATCGTGCGTGTGCAACTGCTGGAAGGCGACGGGCATCGCGCGTTGCTCGTGCACATGCGCGACGGCGGACATGGCAGCCTGCATGTGACGGTGGTTGATCCGGCGCGTGGTCAGGTGTTCCGCGAGCTCAACGCATTGGGCCGCATCAGCGGCTCGCGGATTCTGGTGGCGGGATATGGCGATGGAGAGCAGGCGGTGGAATTCGGCGACCGTCGCACTCCGCTGCGCGTGGACTCGCTGAGCGCGTCCGTGGTGGACACGCTCTCGCTGATGGTCGTGCCGCGCTCACCGTGACACGTCGGCGGCCAGCCGCCTTCGCCTATGCGTCGAGCTTTCCTGAGACGTAGTCGAGAGTGCCGGCGAGCAATGCCGGTCCCCATGCGAACATGTCGCGACGCGGCCAGCTCAGCACCCAGCCGGCGTAGTCGAAGCGGCGGAATGCCAGCATGACTTGCAGGTCGCGCAGGTGTTCGCGCGGCAACGGTGAGAGGCGATCGTAGCCGGTCAGCAGCGCGTGGAGCAGCTGTCGATTGTTGCGACGGTGTTCGACCTTGTTCCAGACACACGCCAGGTCCAGCATGAACCGACCGTTCGCGAAGTCTTCGAAATCCACGAGTCCCACGCGTTGCTGGGTGAATCGCAGGTTCTGCCAATGCGCGTCGGTGTGAATCAGTCCATACACATCAGGCCCGACAGGCAGTGACGCAGCGGCGGCGATCAGTGCATTGTGCGCTTGTATAAGTTCGCGGGCGAGCGACGGTGTCACGTCCGCCGGCAATGATCCCGTATCGCGGACTACGTCGCCCAGCTTCGTGGCGAGTTCCAGCAGTCGCGGAATCCACCAGGCGGGTCGCGCCTCCGCTATTCCCGCCGGTGCGTCGCGATTGGCCAGATGCATGCGCGCCAGGAG
>JANMWU010000885.1:0-1629 GCA_031380785.1 Gemmatimonadaceae bacterium | reverse complement strand
CAGTACTACCACCGGACCACCGAGTTCGAGTGTGCCGAGTGTTGAGGTGCCCTTGTACGCAGCGTGTGAGCGCATTGCGCCGAACAGGAATGCGGCGGCGGTGAGGCCGAGCGGAATCAGAATCACGAAGTAGAGTCCGTTTGGTATGCGCATGCGCTGCGCGGCGACCACGAACGCGACCACCGCTGCCAATGCCACGGCAAACGCTGCGCCGGAGATGTAGACCCACTTCAGGCGCGTGATGTCCGGGGCGGGTGGCGGCATCGGCACCTCGGCTGAGGCGAACCCTGCATCGACTGAACGTGCGTGACTCGGTGCGACTGCACTCTGATGTGACGCAGCGAATCGGCGACCGTGCTCACCGATCGCGTTTCAGTGAACAAACTCGACCACGCGGTGCAGTATGGTCCGTTCACTATGCTTGCCATTCGCACGCATCCACCGCAATGAAGCACGGCAATGACCGCACTCGCACTTAGCACCGCGCGTGCCACGCAGCACTTTCAGTAGCGTCGCGCGTCGCAGCGCCGTTGTGTGCGGCACAAACGCCGATCGGGCCGGCCGCGTCGCGGAGACCGGCCCGATTCACATTCAACGAACTCTGCGCGCTACGGCAGCGGCGACGAACTTGATATCGACGCTCCCTTGAACGTTCCGCTGTCAGTGAGGCCGGCATCAAAGAGGGTGAAGCCACCGTTGCGCGTGACGGTAGCGATGAGCGCCGATGTCGTATCCTTCGCCTGCAGCGTCGCCGTGAGGCCGCCACTGACCGAGGGTGTCGCGGATGGCGAGGGCGCTGCGATAACCGAGAACTGGAACACGATACTCATCGCGGGGACACCGGATCCGGACGCGATGACTAGCACCTGGACCGGCAGCGTCGTCTGCGTGGCGCCGCTGCCGACGGCAAAATTGACGGTGGTAGTCGTCACGCCCGCGCCGAGTGTCGCGGTGCCGAAGGTGACCGTAACGCCAGCCGGTACACCGGACGTAGACAGCACAACGTTGCCGGTAAAGCCGCCGCCACAGGTGATTGTCACCGTTGCGGATTGGGTGCCTCCGACTGGCAGCCGCACGGTCGACGGGTCGACGCTGATCGACAGTGTGCCGACGATTGTGGGTGGCGTCGGTTCTTTGCTGCCGCCGCAGGCGGCCAGCGCGCCCAGTGCACAGCCACGCGGGAGGCACGCAGGATCGCACGCGAGTAAAGGAGTGAAGGCATTGCGCACCTCTGGCAAAGGATTGGGCGCCACACGGACAGGCGCTCGCTGTGACGCGCATTGCTAAGCCATCTCCTCTCATCTGCCGGAGGCACAGCAGCTCGGCCATGGTGGTGGAGAGTGCGTGCGGGCACGTGAGCGGCGGCCGACTGCGGACGCCAAGGCCACCCCGTCCGACCTCCACGTACCGCGCGATCCATTTTTTGCCCCAGTACGTTCGCCTCAACGCAGTTGTGGAAGTTGGTTCGCAAGTGCGCTCTCACCTTGGGCTGCTGCTGGCGGCGGCTTTCAGCGATCGTCCGCCCGTGAGAGTGGTATTCGAAGTGGACGTCCTTCCAAAGGAGAGCACGAAACACCGCGGCGCATGCCAACGCTGGGACAGGATGTTGCGACGCGCCATACTACCGCC
>JANMWU010000165.1:0-5875 GCA_031380785.1 Gemmatimonadaceae bacterium | reverse complement strand
CGGACGACACACAAATTGCCACGTGCACTTCGGCAGTCTGTGGAATGTGGACCTGTCGCAATACGACGTGGTATTCGCATACCTGTCGCCGGTACCAATGGCCGCACTGTGGGATAAAGTGCAACGGGAAATGCGACCGGGATCCGCCTTCATCAGCAATACCTTCCAGGTCGCCGGCGAAGCGCCGACAGCGGTGGTGCCGGTAGATGACATGCACCATTCGACGCTGCACGTCTGGACACATCGCTGACCGCTGCATTCGTTTGGCCGGTATCCGCGATCAGGTTCGTTGCGGCAGCTGTCGTGCCATGTGGCCCAGGCGCCCGGATTTGCGAGTGCGATCGCGTGGTGTTCGACGCGCAGCGCGCATTCATGCTTCGTCACATGGGCATCAATCATCTGGTGCACCATCGCGCGCAGCTCGGCGTTTACCTGCGCCTGCTGGATGTGAAGATTCCGGGGTCGTACGGCCCGTCAGCGGATACCTGACACGACGGCCGTGGGCGCCGCCTTACGCACGGCGTCCACGACCATGCCTGCTGTGAGCACTGCCGGCAAAATCGACGGCGCCCCGGTCGTGCCGGCGGGATACAACACGTACAGCGGAACACCGCTGCGTCCGAAGCTTGCCAGCGCCTTCGTGATCGCATCATCGCGCGAGGTCCAGTCGGCGCGCAGCAGCGCCACGTTGCCGCGCACAAACGCGCGGCGTACTGCGTCGGTGCGCAATGCGATGCGTTCATTCACCTGGCACGACAGGCACCACGCCGCGGTGAAGTCGATGAAGATGGGGCGACCTTCGGCGCGCAGTTGGCTGACGCGCTCCGGTGAGTAGGCTTCCCATGCCGAGCCAGTCGAATCAGCGCCGGATTGTATCAACTGCACTCGTGGCTGCGGTTCCATGCGGCCGCTCGCGAGGCCGACACCAGCGGCGCAGAGCATGACGACCGCGGCAACAGCGCGCGTGCTCCGATGATCAAGTCGCACACCACGCGCCCACAGCCATGCACCGAGTGCGAGCACGATCATCGCCAGCATCAGCACCGCGAGCGCATTCATGCCAACCTGCTGGCCGAACACCCACAGCAGCCAGACCACCGTCGCGTACAGCGGAAATGCGAACAGCTGCTTCAGCGTCTCGAGCCACGGGCCGGGCCGCGGCAGGAATCGCAGCAGTTGCGGCACCGATGTGAGCACCACAAACGGCAATGCCAGTCCGATGCCGAGCGCTGTGAACACCAGCAGACCGATGAACGCAGGCTGCACCAGTGCAAAGCCCAGCGCCGCGCCCATGAATGGCGCCGTGCACGGCGCCGCAACCAGCACCGCGAGAAGTCCGGTGAGCAGCGAATCGCCGTAGCCACCGCCGCTGCCAGCACCGCCGAGGCGCGTCAGAGAAAGTCCAATCTCGAAGACGCCGCTCAGATTCAGGCCCAGCGCAAACATCAGAAGCGCCAGCAGTGCCACGACACCAGGCGACTGCAACTGAAATCCCCAGCCCAGTCCCACGCCTCCGGCGCGCAGCAACATCAATCCACCGGCCAGCGCCCAGAACGAGAGCAGCACGCCAGCGCCAAATGCCAATCCGTGACGACGCCCGCGTGATGCGTTGGCGGAGCCACCATGCTGGAGCACGCCGAGCACTTTCACGCTCAGCACCGGGAACACGCAGGGCATGAGGTTCAGCAGCAGTCCGCCAATGAACGCAAATGCGATCGCGACGACAAGCGACATGTCGGCGCCGGGATCGGGGATGGTCGCTTGCGGCAAAACAACCGCTGCCGCCTCACCGGCGCCGCCGATTGAGCGCGTCGCACTGTCGGCCAGCATCGACTCAGCGCGCTTGCGCAACGCCGCCGGCACGCTGGCTGAGACAGACGCATCGACCAGCCACCCGCGTTGTGTGGCACTCGCAACATTCGCGGCAATCACGCCGCGAAGTGCGGTGGCCGTCACCGGTGCAATCTTCGCGCGTGCGAGCGAGAACACGAGCGTATCACCGCTGCGCGCGACGCGCTGAGGCGTCGGGTACTCCAGCACATTCGCGCTGTCCACGAAAAAGTATGGCTGTGCCAGATTCGAAGTGACGGCCATCGGCGTGATAACCGTCAGTGTGTAGCCATCAGCTGTCGGCCAGCCGCGAAACTGCCAACCATCAGAGGACACGGGCAGCTGTGCGCGCGCAGACGCGACTGCCGCAGTCCACGTTGTTGGAGCGTTATTCGCGGCAGCGGTGACAGGAATGTCGAGCGACAGCGGACCCGTGGCCGGCAGACAGACATCCGCACAGGCGAGCCAGTCAGCGTTTCCCGCGATGTGCAGCGATGAACCGACGCTCGCATTTGCCGGCACACGAACCTCTGCCAGCACCAGCACTTCGGTCTCATAGCCGTAGCTCATGAGCGGTGGCTGCGGCGTCAGATGCGGAGTCGGAAACTGCAGCGCACCGATCGTGACGCCGGTCGGCAGCGACCACTTCACCGTCAGCGGCAGGCCGGCATCGCCAGGGTTGATCCAGTAGGTGTGCCAGCCCGGATCAAGCGTAAGTCGGACGGCGACGGTGACCGACTTCCCTGGCTGTGCCGACGCCACATCGGACACGAGCACTGCGTCACTGTGCGGACTTGGATCGCGCGCGGGAGCCTGAGCTGCGAGTACGCTCGCAACACAAACGCTCACCGCGGCGATGCTCGCGAATGCGCGGATCGCTCCGCGAGCGAGCGTTCGCAATAGTCCTGTCAGTGGCGTGCGTTCGGGTGCAGCAGGCATCAAGTGGGCCGTTGCGAGTAGCGAAGGAACCCTGAGTAGTCTCAGCAGGCGAAACCGGTTCCCTGTGTGCGCAGGTGGAAGCTCGCGGGATTCAATCCGTTTTGCGACCCGAATCGTATGGGCCAGTGCCACCGCCCTTCGCTCAACCCGCCGCCGCAGACTCGCCATGTCACGCCCAACGCAACTCTCCGCAGTCATAGCCGCCGGGCTGCTCATGATGCTCGCTGCGATCCCGGCCGTGGGCCAGGCACCCGCCTCGCGACGTTCAGGCCGATCGGACAGCACCCGCAGCGCGTCGCTGGATACCGTCCGCGTTACCGGACGAGTGGCGAACCTGATTGGTACCGCTCGCAGCGCATCGGAGGGCCATGTCGGCACGATCGAGCTGCGATCGCGCCCGATCTCGCGTGAAGGCGAGATGCTCGAGACGGTGCCGGGCGTGATCGTGACCCAGCATTCGGGCGAAGGAAAAGCGAACCAGTACTTCGTGCGCGGCTTCAACCTCGACCACGGCACCGACTTCCAGACGACGGTCGACGGCATGCCGGTGAACCAGCCGACGCACGCGCACGGTCAAGGTTACACGGACCTGAATTTTCTCATTCCGGAATTCGTCCGGTCGCTCGACTATAAACTTGGCGTCTATCACGCGGAGCTGGGCGACTTCGGCAGTGCGGGTGGGGCCGAGTTCCATCTGGCGAAGCGCTTCGATGCGCCGGTCGCGAACACGCAGTTCGGGTCGAACGGTCTGGCACGCGTAATGCTTGGCACGTCGACAAAAGTCGGTGGTGGCGATCTGCTCGTGGGCGGCGAAGCGAAGGCGTACGATGGCCCGTGGCTTCGCGCCGAAGCGTTGCGCAAATACAGCGGTATGCTGCGGTGGTCGCGCGACATGGGCGCATCGAATTTCTCGGTGTTGGCACTGGGCTACGACAATCGATGGAACTCGAACGATCAGATTCCCTTGCGCGCGGTGCAGGATGGCTCGATCAGCGCATTGGGCCAGATCGACTCGACCGTTGGCGGAAACACCGAGCGTTACAGCCTGTCAGCGTCGTATCGGCACATCGGTTCGAAGGCCGTGCAGGAAGTGAATGTGTACGGTATCCGGTCTCGGCTCGATCTCTTTTCGGATTTCACGTACTTCCTCGACAATCCCGATCGCGGCGATCAGTTCGAGCAGACCGATCGTCGCACGGTGGTGGGCGGCACGGCATCGCGTCTGCAGGAATTTCACGCGGCTGGCGCATCGCACCTGGTGAAGGTCGGGCTGCAGACGCGCGCCGATTTCATAGATGTCGGCCTGTTTCACACGGAGCGCCGCACGCGATTTGACAGTGTGCGGGCCGACGCGGTGCGCGAGTGGGGAAGTGGCGTGTTCGTCGAGAGCGAGTCGCGCTGGACCTCCCGTTTCCGCAGCGTACTCGGTGCCCGCGCCGACGCGTACCTGTTCGATGTGAATGGTGACCGAAAGGCGAACGCCGGGCGACGGACGGCGGCGATCGTGAGCCCGAAAGCGTCATTCATCTACACTGCGTCCAGCAAGGCAGAGCTGTACCTGAGTGGTGGGCTGGGGTTTCACAGCAATGACGCACGCGGAACCACCATCACAGTCAATCCGGCGAGCGGCGATCCGGCGCAACGCGTCGATCCGCTGGTCCGGTCCAGGGGTGCTGAATTTGGGCTGCGACTCTCGCCAGTGCAGGGACTTCAGTCGACGATGTCGGTGTGGGCGCTGAATCTCGACAGCGAACTGCTTTTTGTGGGCGACGCCGGCGCGACTGAACCGACGAGCGAAAGTCGACGCAGCGGCGTGACGCTTGCCAACTTCTATCGGCCCATCCCGTCGCTGTCGTTTGACGCCGATGTGTCGTTCGCGCGGGCGCGGCTGAGCGGAGTGCCGCCAGACGAGTCGCGCATTCCCGGCGCACTCGAAAATGTCATTGCCGGTGGCGTGACGTGGAGCCCACCGCAGCGCGGACTGTATGGCGCGTTGCGCGTGCGCCATTTCGGCTCGTATCCGCTGATCGAAACCGACGTTGCTCGCGCCAAGGCAAGCACGCTCGTGAACGCCGATGTCGGCTTCCGCGTGCTTCGTGGGCTGATGGTGCAGGCCACACTGCTCAACGCCTTCGACTCGCGTGCGTCGGATATCCAGTATTACTACGCGTCCCGGCTTCGCGGTGAACCAGGTGCTGGAGTTGCCGACGTGCACTTTCATCGGGTAGAGCCGCGCCAGCTGCGGGCCTCACTGGGCTGGGCGTTTTAGCGCATCGGTGACGCATGTAAGTTGTCCGGACATTCACCGGACATCTCATGCGCGTTGGCCCGTGACGAAAAACATTCTCGCGAAAGCGAATATCGAGCGCCTTCGCGCCGCCGCCGCAGCCGGCGCGCTGCTGGCGTTCGACTTCGATGGAACGCTGGCGCCGATCGGTTCAGACTCGTTCGCGACCCGTATGCGGACGGAGACAGTGGAGCTATTGCGCAGTCTGGCGCATGCGGCGCCGGTGGCAGTCATCACCGGGCGGTCTGTCGCCGACGTGATGCCTCGCCTCGAGGGGATCGCGATGCTCGCCGTGGTTGGAAATCACGGTGCGGAACCGTCGCGGTTCGCGGCCCGCGCGGCGCGAGACGTCGCGGCGTTGATGCCCGCCCTTCGGTCACTCGTTGCCGCGCTTCCCGGCGTGGAGATCGAGGACAAGCGGCTGTCGGTGTCAGTGCACTACTGGCACGCGCCTGACCCGGCAGCAGCGATTGCTGCGATCGAGCGTCTGGCGGCAGAATTTGCAAACGCGGCGGTGGTCCACGGCATCGGGATCGTCAATCTTGTGCCGAAGGGCGCGCCCGACAAAGGCGACGCGCTCGTGCGCCTGCGGAAAGTGCACAAGCTGCCTTCGGCGGTATTTGTGGGAGACGAGCTGACGGATGAGGACGCATTCCGTCGGCTTACCGAACACGGCGATCTGAGTGTGCGCGTCGGCCGGTGGAAAGACACACGCGCTGCCTACCACATTGCAACGCAGCTCGACGTCGACGCGCTGCTGACCGAGCTGCTCATCGGCCGCACCCGCCCGCGCCACCAACGCGAAGAGATGAAGGTGGA
>JANMWU010000784.1:0-2089 GCA_031380785.1 Gemmatimonadaceae bacterium | reverse complement strand
CGATGCGCGACGATCGCGACGGCTTGCGCGCCGGGCTGGGTGATGACGGCGTGCATCCGAACGAAGACGGATATCGCATCATGGCGAAGCTGGCTGACTCCGCAATCGCGACGGCGTTGCGCAGCAGGAAGTGATGGTGATTCGAGCGAGGGCGGCGGAAGGCGCGAGTCGTCGTTCAGTAGTGTCGCATGGAGTTCTGTGGATCACGCTCGCCGCGGCAACCGTGACGGTGGGATCATGTGTGACGATCGGCGGCAGCAACGAGCCTCGTCCGACTCTCGCCGTGATCAACGCGCGAGTCTGGACCGGTGTCACGGCGCGCCCGTGGGCTGAAGCGCTGGCGGTGGACAGCGTGGGGCGCATTTCCGCGATCGGAACGACGAAAGTGATCAGCCGGCTCGTTGCGACCACGGTGATCGATGCGCACGGTCAGATGGTGGTGCCGGGCTTCGTCGACGCGCATGTGCACTTCGTCGATGGCGGGTTTGCACTCGCATCGGTTCAGCTGCGCGACGCCGCCACAAAGGCCGAATTCATCACCCGCATTCGCAACTTTGCGCGCAGCGTTCCGAAGGGTGCGTGGATTCTGAACGGCGACTGGGATCACACCACCTGGGGCGGCGAGCTGCCGCGACGCGACTGGATCGATTCCGTGACGCCCGACAATCCGGTGTTCATCAACCGGTTGGACGGACACATGAATCTCGCCAACTCGTTGGCGTTGTCGGCCGCGCATCTGTCTCGCGAGACGAAGAATATCGCGGGCGGCGAAATCGTGCGCGATACCGCCGGTGAGCTGACCGGAATTCTGAAGGACAACGCGATGGATCTCGTCTTCGGCGCGCTTCCGACACCGCCGGCGGTACTTGAGGATCGCGCGCTGGACACGGCGATGGCGTATGTCGCGAGCTATGGCGTGACGAGCGTGCACAACATGGGCACGTTTCACGACATCGAGATATTCAGGCGTGCGCAGAACACTCCGCGGCAGAAGACGCGCATTTACGCCGCGGTACCGCTGGCTGAGTGGGAGCGATTGCGTGATACAGTTGCGCGGCGGGGCCGGGGGGACGATTGGTTGCGCATTGGAGGGTTGAAAGGGTTCGTCGACGGTTCGCTCGGCTCGCACACGGCGGCGATGTTCGACGGGTTCACCGACAAGCCATCCGACAGGGGATTCTTTGTGACGCTGCCGGAGAGTCTGTATGCGCGCACCCGCGGCGCCGACAAAGCAGGGCTGCAGGTGATCGTGCACGCGATCGGCGACCGCGCCATCTCGACGCAGCTTGACATCTATGAGCGAGTGGCGAGGGAAGATGGTCCGCGCGACCGCCGCTTCCGGATCGAGCATGCACAGCACATCGGACCGCGCGACATGTCGCGGTTTGCGAAGCTCGGCGTGCTCCCATCGATGCAACCGTATCACGCGATTGACGATGGGCGCTGGGCGGACAAGGTGATCGGCGCTGATCGGGCATCTCGAACCTACGCTTTCCGTTCGTTGCTCGACGCGCAGGCCGCGCTGGCGTTCGGGTCGGATTGGTTTGTTGCGCCACCGCGTCCGATGGAGGGGATTTACGCCGCAGTCACGCGTCGTACGCTCGATGACCAGCATCCGAACGGTTGGGTTCCGGCGCAGAAGATCACCGTTGATGAAGCGCTGCGAGCGTACACGCGTGGCGGTGCCTATGCGGCGTTTGACGAAGCCAATCGGGGGACGCTGGAGATCGGGATGCTGGCCGACTTTGCGATTCTGGAGCGGGATATCACAGCCATTTCGCCGGAGCAGATCCGAGCGGTGCGTGTGATGCGGACGGTGGTGGGCGGGCGGACGGTGTTCGAGCGGAAGTAGGCCCCGATCAAGGAAACAGAGCTCTTGATCGGATCAAGAGCTCTGTCACCTTGGTCGCGCTGATCAGGTAGCCGTGAGCCGATTTTGCCGGGAACTGCGCGTGATCTGGCATGGACGCTTCCAGACTGGCCAGTCGGGCCGGCCGGGGAGCCGCGGTCGCCGGCACGCGACCGTTCCGCCACTTCAGCTCTCCGCTCACGATGTCCCGCGACGCCGTCACCTTCGTCTGGCCGGGCG
>JANMWU010000164.1:0-9545 GCA_031380785.1 Gemmatimonadaceae bacterium | reverse complement strand
TAGATCAGGCACAGATACTTCATCGGAACCTCGTTGGCAGGTGTGGAACGACAGTGGGCTTCGCCAGCTTGTCGATTGGGCCGGGGTGAAATCGACAGTGGCGCGCCGCCTGGCGCCACCGGTATCAAGGCGGCGGGCATTCCGGTGGCTTCCACAGCGTTACAGTTGGACGAGTCGCCCTTCTTCCTCCTGGAGCAAGCATGCGTTTTGTGCACGTGCTGTCGTCTCTCGCGCTCGTCGCGCAGTCGTTGTCCGCCCAGAGCCCGTCCGTCACCGCCATCCGCGCCGCGCGGCTGATCGTCGGCGATGGCACGCAGATCGAGTCGCCGGTGGTGGTGATCACCGGCGAACGCATCACGGCCGTCGGTACTGCGGCACAGGTGCGCGTTCCTCCGGGCGCCAAAGTCATCGATCTCACCGGCTACACGCTCATGCCGGGCTTCTTCGATATGCACACCCACATCACGTCGATCGACAACGATGGCGGCGATTTGTCGGTGCTCAAGGAGACGGCGGCGCACGGCGCGATCTACGCCGTGATCAATGCGAAGAAAACACTCGATGCCGGATTCACCACCATCCGCGAGGCGGGCTCCACCAACTTCGTCGATGTCGCGGTGCGTGATGCGGTCAACCGCGGCCTGATTCCGGGTCCGCGCATTCATGCGTCCGGACCGTCGCTCGGCAGCACCGGCGGGCACGCTGACGTGAACGGCTGGAGTCCAACGATCGCGATCCCTGGCACGGGTGCGATCGTCGATGGCGTTGATGCGATCCGCCATCAGGTGCGACTGAACGTCAAGTACGGTGCGGATCAGATCAAGTTCGTTGCCACTGGCGGGATTCTCTCAGTCGGCGACGCGGTGAACGCACCACAGTACGGCGATGACGAGATGAAGGCGCTGGTGGATGAAGCGCATCGACTTGGACGGAAAGTCATGGCGCACGCTCACGGCGGCGCGGGACTCCTGGCGGCCGTGAATGCCGGTGTGGAATCGATCGAACATGGCAGTCTGGTTGACGATGCGGCGATCGCGGCCATGAAGGCGCACGGCACGTATCTCGTTCCGACGCTCATCATCCTCGAGGAGATCGTGAAGGATGGTGTGAAGAAAGGCGTGCCGGCGAACTCCATCGCGAAGGCGACCGCCATCGCCGCCGAGCGTCGCACACGATTGCGCCACGCCTATCAGTCAGGCGTGAAGTTCGCGCTTGGTACCGATGCTACTGGCGACATTCATGGCCGCAATGGTGAGGAGTTCAGGTACATGGTGGATATTCTCGGTGCGACGCCGATGGAGGCGATCACGATCGGTACCATGAACGCGGCGACGCTGCTGGGTGTGGACAAGGAGTTCGGCAGCGTGACGGTCGGTAAGGTGGCTGACCTTGTCGCGGTGCAGGGCAATCCATTGCCGGATATTGCGCTGCTGGCACACGTGCAGTTCGTGATGAAGGGGGGTGTGGTGGTAAAGACGAAGTAGGCTGTTCACGCAGAAGAGTGTCGATGACGGTCGCGGCTACGGCACCGAAGCGGTGCCGTCGTCACTCGGGGATCACGGCCGTGACTTCGATCTCCACCAGCGCCGCATCTTCCATCAGCGCGCTCACTTCCACCGCTGTCATCGCCGCGTTGTAGCTGCCGATGATCTCGCGATACGCGGCGCCGAGCTCCGCGGCGGCGGCGATGTAGGCACGCTTGTCGAGTACGTACCACGTCATGCGCACGATGTGCTCGGGCTTTGCACCGGCCTCGCGCAGCACAGCTACGATGTTCTCGAGCGCGAGCCGCGCCTGCCCGGCCAGCGTGTCACTCGGAAAGCGACCGTTTGTGTCCCAGCCCACCATTCCAGCCACGAACAGCATCTCTCCGCGCACCGCGACGCCGTTCGAATAGCCGCGCGGTCGTGGCCAGCCGGCCGGCAGGAGCACACGCATCAGGAGACTCCCGTCACAGTCGTGACGCGAAAAGGAAATGTGTTCACAATGGATCGCGCAGCCGGAATCGCTGCAGCTTGCCGGTCTCGGTGCGCGGCAGCGTGGCACGAACTTCAATCGCGCGTGGATACTTGTACGGCGCAATGGTCTGCTTCACGAAGTCCTGCAATTCGCGCATCAACGCATCTGATGTGGCGTGTCCGTCGCGCAGCACCACAAACGCTTTCACAATCTGCCCACGCTCGTCATCGGGCACGCCGATGACTCCGCACTCAGCCACCGCCGCATGACGCAGCAGCGCGTCTTCCACTTCCGGAGCGGCAATGTTGTAGCCGGCGGAGATGATCATGTCGTCGGTGCGCGAGTGATAGTGGAAGTAGCCGTCGCCATCCATCAGATAGGCGTCGCCGGTCAGATTCCATCCTTTGTGCACATAGGCACGCTGGCGTTCGTCTGCCAGGTAGCGACAGCCGGTAGGACCTTTCACAGCCAATCGTCCGATGGTACCGGGTGGTGCGGGATTGCCCTCGTCATCGATAATCATGGCCACGTAGCCGGGCACCGGTTTTCCTGTCGCACCGGGCCTGGCATGCGCTTCATCGGCCGAGATGAAGATGTGAAGCAGTTCCGTCGCGCCGATGCCATCGATCAGCTCGATGCCGGTGGCGTCACGCCAGAGTGCCCGTGTTGAAGCGGGTAATACTTCGCCCGCCGACACACACTGCCTGAGCGACGAATTTCTCAGCGCGTCTCCATGTGCTGCCAGTGCGCGGTATGTCGTCGGCGCGGTGAACAACGTTGTCGCGCTGTACCTGACGATCGCATCGACAAGATTTGGCGCTGACGGTTTTTCGAGCAGCACCGCGCTGGCGCCGACCTGCATCGGGAACAGCACCAGTCCACCCAGCCCGAATGTGAATGCCAGCGGCGGACTGCCAATGAACACATCGTCTGGCATCGGGCGCAGGATGTGCAGCGGCCAGCAGGCACAGATCGCCATCACATCGCGATGGAAGTGCATCGTGCCTTTCGGCTGGCCCGTGGTTCCGGACGTGAACGCGATGATGCAGGTATCGTCGGCCGACGTATCGACATTCACGAACTCCGACGGCTCCTGCGTCATCGCCAGATCCAGCGACCCCTCGGCCATCGTATTGAAGAATGAAACGCGCACCGGCAAGGACGATCGCGCCAGCGCCATTTTCAGCTCGTCAGCCAGGGCGAAATCACACAGCGCGTGCGACACCTGCGCCTTGTCGATGACCTTCTGCAGCTCCACAGCCCGTAGCAACGGCATGGTGGCCACCGCGATGCCGCCGGCCTTCATCACGCCAAACCATGCTGCCACCATCATCGGATTATTCGGTGCGCGCAGCAGTACGCGATTGCCCGGCACGAGACCCATCTGCTGCACCAGCACATTCGCGACGCGATTCGCCTGGCGCTGCAATTCGGCGTATGTCCATGTGGTATCGGCCGCACGGATACAGATTCGCTCACCGCGCCCTTCAGCGACGTGACGGTCGAGCAGCTGGGACGCGCAATTCAGTTGTGGAGGGAACTGCAGCGCCGGCAGCGTGAACAGAAACTCCGGCTGCAGCTCAACCGGCGGCAGATTGTCACGCGCAAAAGTGTCGATGTGTGCGCTGGGCATCGCGACTATTTCTCTGAAGCGAATGCGCGCAGGAGTTCGCGCGCGATGATCAGCAGTTGCACCTCGGTCGCACCTTCGTAAATGCGCAGTGCACGGATCTCGCGATACAGCTGCTCCACGGGATGCCCTGACACGACGCCGAGCGCGCCAAGCATCTGCACTGCCGCATCGATCACGGTCTGCGCGCCTTCGGTGGCGACCATCTTGGCCATCGCCGCTTCACCGGTGACAGACTGGTTGTTGTCGCGCAGCCACGCCGTGCGATAGGTGTGCAGCGCGGCCGTATCGATGGTGGTCGCCATCTGCGCCAGCGTCGCCTGCGTCAGCTGCAGATCACTCAGCACACCGTTAAACATCCGACGGGTGGTCGCGCGCTTAAGCGCCTCGTCCAGCGCGCGACGGGCGAATCCAAGCGCCGCCGCTGCCACTGACGTTCGGAATACGTCGAGCGTGCGCATTGCAACCTTGAAGCCTTCGCCGGCCGTGCCAAGCAATGCCGACCGGGGCAGTGTGCAATCGGTGAGCGTCAGTTTCGCCAGCGGATGCGGCGCGATCAGGTCAATGCGCTCCGACACCGTGAGGCCTGGCGTGTCAGCGGGCAGAATGAACGCTGAGATGCCGCGCGAACCCGCTGCCTCGCCGCTGCGCGCGAACAGCACGTAGAAATCAGCGATTCCGCCGTTGCTGATCCAGGTTTTCTCACCGTTCAGCACAACGCCGTCAGCGTCAAAGCGCGCCGCGCAGGTCATCGCAGCAACATCGGATCCAGCGTTCGGCTCCGACAACGCAAATGCGGTAATCGCCTCGCCGCTCGCGACCTTCGGCAGCCACGCGGTACGCTGCGCATCAGTGCCATGCAGCGAAATCGCGCCCGACCCCAGACCCTGCATCGCGAATACAAAGTCGGCCAGGCCGCTGTAGCGCGCCAGCGTTTCGCGGATCAGACAGATCGCGCGCGTGTCGATCGTGTTGCTGGCGCCGCCGTGAGCCACACCGGCCACCGCGTGTCGGAGCCAACCCGCGGCCCCCAGGAGTTTCACCAGCGCGCGGCACTCTGCGTCCGGATCGTCATGCGAGGGATGCGCCAGATGTTCCGCCGCCCACTCGTCGAGCGCCGGCGCCAGCTCGCGGTGCCGCGGCTCAAAGAACGGCCAGTCGAGATAGCGCGTGTCGCTCATCGTCAGTTGCCCTCGAATACGGGCGACTGCTTGGCGACGAACGCCTGATACGCGCGCCCGAAGTCCTCGGTCAGCATGCACAATGCCTGCGCCTGCGCTTCCGATTCAATGGCGTCGTCGAGACTCATCGCCCATTCGTGATGCAGCATGGTCTTCGTCAGCCCGTGCGCGAAGGTTGGACCGTGCGCAATCCCGTGCGCCAGCGCGAACGCATCGGTCAGTACCGCGTCTGCGTCACACACCCGGTTGAAGAACCCCCATTGATACGCTTCGTCACCACGCAGCGTGCGGCCGGTGAACAGCAACTCGCTGGCACGCCCGTGGCCGATGATGCGGGGGAGCATCGCGCATGCACCCATGTCGCACCCCGCCAGTCCAACACGATTGAAGAGAAATGCTGTCTTGCTCGACGCGGTGCCGATCCGCAGGTCGGATGCCATGGCCAGAATTGCGCCCGCGCCCGCGCACACACCGTCAATGCTCGCCACGATCGGTTGCGGACAATGCCGCATCGCCTTTACCAGCGCGCCGGTCATGCGCGTGAACGCCAGCAGATCCGGCGCGCTCAACCCGATCAGCGGTCGGATGATCTCATGCACATCACCTCCGGAGCTGAAATTGCCGCCGGCACCATGCAGCACAATCGCTTTGACGTCATCGGCATAGCGGAGTGCTTCGAACAGATCACGCAGCTCGGCATACGACTCAAACGTCAGCGGATTCTTGCGCTCGGGCCGATTGAGCGTGATCACGCCGACCCGGTCGCGCACTTCCCAGCCGAAATGCAACGCGGTATACCCGGTGAGAGGTCGCGACGTGCCGGCCCGCAGCGCAGGATCAATCGGAATACTCATGTCAAGGCCCCTGAGCGGCGTCGACGGGGTGAAACCGGCGCGGGTGATTGTTCCGCCAGTTCTGTCTGCGTTGCAAGCTGAACCCGCAATCGCCCCAGCAGTTCGTACAGCTGCCGCATGTCGGTGCTGTGCATGCCGCTGAACATCGCCGCGATCCATGATTCGTGTGTGGCGGCCAGCTTGTCGAACAGGCGACGGCCTTTCCTGGTCAGTGTCACGCGCGATGATCGCCGGTCATGCGGTTCGACGACGCGCTCCACCAGTTTCTCTTTTTCCAGCTCGTCGGCCAGGCCGGTCACATTTCCGCCAGTCACCATCAGATACTTCGACAGCACGCTCATGGTGAGGCCATCGGGATAGCGATGCAGCTGCGCCATGAAGTCGAATCGCGCCAGCGTGATGCCCGCTTCGTGACGCAGGCGCTTCCGAATGGCGGTCTCGATCTGCGTGCTGCACGACAGCAATCGCAGCCAGGCTTTCAGCGACTGGTGATCATCGTGTACCACGCGCCCTTCGAGGCCGATGGTTTCGTGATCCAGCAGCGGTGCTGCCGAGGCGCGTCGCGATGCGCTCACATGACCTCCCCGCCTGACACCGAAATGCACTGGCCGGTCACCGATCGCGCTGCGTCCGAACAGAGCCAGCGCACGGCCGCAGCGACTTCGTCAACCTGCACCAGGCGGCCTTGCGGATTGGTCTTCGTCAGCTCGGCCCGCGCGGCGGCCTCGGTGCGTCCCGTCTTCGCCACGATGGTCGCAATGCTTTCTGCCAGCATCTCCGTTTCAGTGAAGCCGGGGCAGATCGCGTTGACTGTGATCGCGGTTGGCGCCAGCTCCAGCGCGAGCGAACGTGTCAGGCCCACCACGCCATGCTTCGCCGCGCTGTATGCCGTGACATACGCGTAGCCACGCTGACCGGCCGTGCTGGCGATGTTGATGATGCGTCCTGCCCGCGCCTGCAGCAGGTCGGGCAAGGCCTGCTGCGTGCAGAGAAAGGTGCCAGTGAGATTCACCGACAACATCTGCTGCCACAGCTCGAGCGTCGTACGACGGAACGGTGCGCTCTCGGCCTGGCCGGCGTTATTGACGAGGATCGATATCGCGCCGCGCTGCACGCGCGCCGCCGCAAACGCGAACGCCACCGCGTCCTCGTCGGAGATGTCGGCGGTGACGACACCAACATTCGTCTTCAGCATCGCGGCAAGTGCTGTGAGCGGTTCACGACGTCGGCCGAGCAGTGTCAGCGATGCACCATCCGCCGACAGGGTCCGCGCAATGCCCGCGCCAATTCCCTGGCCGGCCCCTGTGACAAGAGCGTGATGCCCCGCAAGCGGAAGACGGTTGGTACTCACGCCGGCTCCTTCGTCACGACGACAGTCTGCGCGGCCTTCTCGCGTGCAAAGTTTGCTTCCATCTGCGCCTTGCCTGCGCGGTACTGCTTTGGCCACACAATCGGCGTGTAGCCGATGCGCGCTGCCTCGGTAAGAGTCCACGCCGGATTTGCCAGATGCGGCCGTGCCACCGCGCACAGATCGGCACGACCGGCAGCGATGATGCTGTTCACATGGTCCGCTTCCGAAATTGCGCCGACCGCGATCGTTGCAATCCCCGCTTCGTTCCGGATGCGATCCGCGAACGGCGTCTGGAACATGCGACCGTACACCGGCTTCTCCTGCTTGCTCACCTGACCCGACGAGCAGTCGATCAGGTCAGCACCCGCAGCCTTGAACGCGCGCGCAATCTCCACCGCGTCGTCCGGAGTTATGCCACCCGGAACCCAGTCGTGCGCCGAGATTCTGACGGACATCGGCAGATGCGATGGCCACACCGCGCGCATGGCGCTGAAGACTTTCAGCGGGTAGCGCACCCGATTGGCCAGCGTGCCGCCGTATTCGTCGGTGCGGTGATTCGTCAGCGGAGAGATGAACGACGACAACAGATATCCGTGCGCACAGTGCAGTTCGAGCCACTCTACACCCGACTGGACCGCCCATTTCGTCGCTTGCACAAACTGCGCGGTGACTGTCTCCATGTCGGCACGTGTCATGGCCCGCGACATCCGACTGATGCCGGTCAGATACTGCTGCTCCGACGCGGACATCAAAGGCCAGTTGCCTTCGGGAAGCGGTTGATCGATCCCCTCCCACATCAGCTTCGTCGATCCTTTGGCGCCGGCGTGCCCAAGCTGCATACCGAACTTTGCATCGCTGTTGGAGTGAATCCAGTTTGCGATGTGCGTCCATGCGTCGCGCTGACTTTCGTTCCACAGTCCGGGGCAGGCAGGCGTGATACGCGCCTCGGCACTCACGCAGGTCATCTCCGCCATCACCAGGGCCGCGCCACCGAGCGCGCGTGCGCCGAGATGCACCAGATGGAAGTCGCCTGGCACACCGTCCACGGCGGAGTATTGCGCCATCGGCGAGACGATGACGCGATTCTTCAGCGTCACGCCGCGAACCGTGTACGGCGTGAACATCGGCGGCGGTACCGGCGCTCCCGCGTCGATGGTCAGTCCGGAATGTTCCGCAAACCAGCGCTCAAAGCCGTCCAGCCAGTGCTTGTCGCGCAGCCGAAGATTCTCGTGACTGATACGCTGCGACCGCGTGAGCAGCGAATACATGAACTGCTCCGGCGGCAGCGAGTCGGCGTAGCGCTCGCCGACATTCTCGAACCACTCCATGGCGTTCCACGCCGCGTTCTGCAGTCGCAATACGTCGACCGCGCGGATTGTCTGATATTCAGCCAGCACAGCGGGAATTGCATCGGGCGTGGCGCCGAAACGGGCGAACTGGCGCGTGAGTTCGATCGCATCCTCGATTGCGAGTTTGGTCCCGGATCCGATTGCAAAATGCGCGGTGTGCACCGCGTCACCCATCAGCACCACGTGACTGCGGCCGTTGAAATGATGCCACTGACTGCAGCGGATGCGCTGGAAGTTGAGCCACGCCGACCCGCGCAAGTGGCGCGCGTTGGTCATCAGTGAATGGCCCTCGAGCGTGCGCGCGAACAGTTGTTCGCAGAACGCCACCGATTCTTCCGCGTCGGCGGTGTCGAGACCGTGTGCCTTCCACACGCGCTCCGGCGTTTCGACGATGAACGTGCTGGTTTCGTTGTCGAATTTGTAGATGTGCGCCTGGAACCAGCCGTGCTCTGTTTTCTCGAACGTGAAGTTGAACGCGTCCCAAAGGCGCTTTGTCCCAAGCCAGATGAATCGGTTGGGTCGGGTGACGATGTCGGGCTGGAAGACCGACGCGTAGCGGGTGCGGATCTTCGAATTGATGCCGTCGGACGCGATGATCAGGTCAGCGTCAGGGAAGTCGTCATCCGATTCCACTTCCTCCTCGAACCGCAGCAACACGCCAAGAGATTCGCAGCGCGCCTGCAGGATGTTCAACAGTCGCTTGCGACCGATGCCGATGAAGCCGTGGCCGCCGCTGCGGATGGTGCGGCCTTTGAAATCGAGTTCGATGTCGTCCCAGTGCACGAACGCCTGCTCGATCGATGCTGCTGTGGCAGGATCGCAGCGGCGCATGTTCTCCAGCGTGAGGTCGGAGAACACCACGCCCCAGCCGAAGGTGTCGTACGGCTTGTTCCGCTCGACGACGGTGATGTCGTGCGTTGGGTCCTGCTGCTTCATCAGCAGCGCGAAGTACAAGCCAGCCGGCCCACCACCCACGCACACGATCTTCATCCACTGGCTCCGATAGACGCGCTACGTGCGCCGGGAGAGTGGCTGTCGATCCTTTACTTGTCAAGTGTCTGAGCCGGGCAACGCGGTGGGATGCGCGACACGACAAAGCAGTCGCCCAACCCACCGCGCAGAGCGCAATCACCACATTTCGAACACCACCATCCCCGCACAGACCCCCCCACCCGGGGTCGCCGTCATGCCCAGCCGCGCGCCCGCGAGGACAACCCCTTT
>JANMWU010000613.1:0-4925 GCA_031380785.1 Gemmatimonadaceae bacterium | reverse complement strand
GTGCCGCTGGTTGCCACCCTGATGACGGAGTCGCTCGCGTGAAGCGGTTGGTGCTGCTTTCAGCCATCACACTCATGGCGTGCGGGCGGGATGCAAAGACGCGTTCGGCGTTGACCGGCGATCTGCTGACGATAGGGTATGACCGCGAGCCCGACACCATGAATCGCTACGCGACTCACATCCTGGAGGACATCGAGTCGTGTGTCGTTGAAGGGCTGGTCACGAACGACGAAAAGATGAACATCGTCCCGGTGCTGGCGAGTGGAGTGCCGACAACCGCCAACGGCGGCGTGACGCTGCGCAAGGATGGCGGCATGGACGTGACGTGGAAGTTGCGACCTGGTGTGAAGTGGCATGATGGCGTGGCGCACACATCCGCCGACGTGAAGTTCACCGTCGATGTCATCAACAAGGGCGACTGGAAGCCCGAGAGCGTAGATGGCTTCGATCGCATCACGTCGGTCGACACGCCGGACTCACTGACGGCAGTGGTGCACTACAGGGAAGTGTACGCGCCATATCGCCTGCAGTTTGTGCGCGGCACGCTGCCGAAGCACGTTCTCCAAGGCCGGAACATCGACGCTGCGACGGCGTACAACCGCAATCCGCTCGGCACCGGCCCGTATCACGTCGTTGAGTGGAAGACCGGCGAGTACATCCTGCTCGAGGCGGTGCCGAACTACTGGCGTGGCGCTGAATTTCCAAAGATCAAGCGCCTGCTCTTCCGGTTCCTGACCAACACCACAACGCGAATCAATCAGCTCAAGTCGGGCGAAGTGCAGCTGGTGGCGCTGGTGCCGTGGGACAAGGTGCGCGAGCTGCGCGGTCTGCCGACCATCCGGCTGAATACGGTCGTCGGCAACGGCTACGAGCATGTCTCGCTCAACCAGAAACACTTCACGCCGTTCGCCGAACTCGCGGTGAGACGTGCGCTGGCACACGCTATTGATCGCAACTTGATTGTAAACACGTTGCTCGACAGCCTGGTGACAATAGTGAACGGTCCGATTCAGCCGCTGTCGGGTGCCTACGAAAAGGATGTGCCCAGCTATCCCTACGATCCGGCGCGAGCGCGCGCGCTGCTCGACTCGGCGGGATGGAAGGCTGGTGTGGATGGAGTACGCGTCAAGGCTGGCAAGCGTCTCGCCTTCACTCTCATCACGCAATCGGGCTTTGCGATTCGTGAGAATGTGTCGCAGACGCTGCAAAAGGAGCTGCGCGATGTCGGTGTCGACATGAGCATCCGTTTGATCGATGGCACATCGATCAGCAGCATCTGGTTCAAAGGCGACTTCGACGCGATGCTGCACTGGTGGCAATCCGGTGCGGATCCGGAAATCACGCTGTTCTTCGCGTCCGACCGCATGCCACCGGCCGGCCGTAACGTGAACTACTTCAGGGATGACTCGCTCGACACGATGCTGTACGCCTCCGATCGCGAGGCCGATGAGACCGCGCGAACCGAGTTGCTGAAGAAGGCGCAGCGTCGCGTCGCACTGCTGGTGCCCGAGCTGCCGCTGTACAACACGTCGAAGGTTGACGCGGTGCCGGCGCGCCTCACCGGCTTCACCGGCAACCCTACCAATGCCGGTCCATTCTGGAATGTGTGGCAGTGGCAGCTGACACCGCAGTGATCGCCGGTCGCGCGTGACGCTGTGATTCGCTTCGTCGTTCGACGCGTGGCGCAGAGCATCCCACTGCTGCTGTTGATTTCGCTGCTGATCTTCGCGCTGATCCACGCCGCGCCAGGTGGACCGCTGTCGACGTACCTCGAGAACCCGAACGTTCGACCCGAGGACATCGAACGCCTCCGGAAGGCAATGGGACTCGACCGGCCACTCGGTATGCAATACTTGTCGTGGCTGACCGCATTCGTGCGCGGCGACTGGGGCTTCAGCTATGCCGACGGACGTCCGGTGCTCGACCGACTGGTCGAACGCATTCCGGCGACACTGGAACTGGTGGGCGTGGCGTGCGTGATGGCACTGATTGCCGCGCTGCCAGCGGGTATCATTGCGGCGATCAACCGGCCGTTCGACAGGTTTACCTCGCTGTTTGCTGTCGCCGGCATTTCGCTGCCGGTGTTCTGGTTTGGTCTGTTGCTGCAGCTGGTGTTCGCGGGCGCGCTGGGCTGGTTGCCATCATCGGGCAGTCAGTCGTTCGACGGCGGTGATTTTGCCGACAAGCTTTCGCATCTGATCCTTCCCGCGACTGTGCTCGCAGCGGCGCTGTCGGCGGCCTGGTCGCGGTATCTGCGCCGCGCCATGCGTGACACGGTCGCGCGACCATTCATGCGTGCCGCACGCTCGCGTGGATTGACCGAGGGGACATTGCTGCTGCATCATGCGCTGCCCAATGCGTTGCCGACGTTCGTCACGGTTGTGTTGCTCGACGTGTCGATGATGGCGAGTGGTGCCGTGGTGACCGAGTCGATCTTCGCATGGCCCGGCATCGGCAGCTTGTTCACCGAAGCGCTCGCGAAGCGTGACTACGCCGTGCTGATGGCGTTTCTGATGTGCGGCTCGGTAGCGGTGATGGTGCTCAACCTCGTCGCCGACCTCGCCGTGCATGCGCTCGACCCACGCACGAGAGACGCATGAGCGACGCCATGGCGTCCAGCAGCAACCGCGCGCCGCATGTCGCCGTGGGCTTGCTGTCGGCGTTGCTGATCAGCGCTGCACTTGCACCGACACTTGCGCCGTTCGCAATGGACGCACTCGATCTGGCGAATCGCCGCGCTGCGCCGTCGTCGCTCCACTGGTTTGGCACGGATGAACTGGGTCGTGATCTGCTGACGCGCGTGTTGTACGGCGCTCGTGTGTCTCTGGCGATCGGCCTCATTTCGGCAATTGTCAGCGCTGCAATTGGTGCTGCGATTGGCGCCGTCGCGGGCTATGCAGGTACGTGGGCCGACGACATCCTGATGCGCGTGACCGACGCGATGCTGGCGATCCCGCGATTGCCGCTGCTGATGATCAGCGCCGCCGTGCTGCAGCCGAGCGTACCGTTGCTGGTGCTGATGGTGGGCCTGGCTGGCTGGATGGAGACCGCGCGTGTGGTGCGTGCCGAAGTGATGTCGCTTTCCGCTCGTGACTTTGTCTCGGCAGCGCGAGCGATGGGTGCCACTCCGCTGCGTGTGATCGTTCGCCACGTTCTCCCGGGCGTCGTCCCCGCCGCGTCAGTCGCCACAACATTGGCGGTGGGTCGCGGAATTCTGTTGGAGAGCGCGCTCAGCTTCTTCGGCGTCGGCGTTCAACCGCCAACCGCGAGTTGGGGCAACATGCTGTATCAGGCGCAGACCACGATGACGAGCGAGCCGTGGCTCGCAATCTTTCCCGGTGTGATGATTTTTCTCACCGTGCTCGCGTGCAATGCCGTCGGCGATGCGATCGGGGCGGCCAGATCCTGAACAGCCTGACGCAAGCCGCCTGCGGCGGCCGCAAAACTGAACAGCCGCAAAACAGCAACAGCGAGGGCGAACAGCCTTGACGCCAACCCGCCAAGCCGCCAAGCGTTCCTCGCGCGCAGCCAAGGTCCGTGTCGCACGGTGCCTGAATATTTATTTGAAGACAGCAAGTGCGAGAGCAGTTCACAAGAAGCTCCCTTCGCCAAGCACGTTTGCTGCAGACCGCGACAGAACTCTTGGCGCCTTTCCGTCTTGGCGTCGAAGCAGTTCGCAGTTCGTCGTTGCAGTTTTGCGGCTGTTTAGTTTTGCGGGCGCCGCAGGCGCCTTGCGTCAGGCAGTTGCGGTCAGCAGTTGCGGTCAGCAGTTGCGGTCAGCAGTTGCGGTCAGCAGCTGCCGTTCAGTACCCACGATCCCGATCAACAACCCATCGCGGAATCTCACCCCGTTCAAACGTCGCAAGGTTTTCAAGAAAGCCTGCCACCGCGCCTTCAATCGTCGTAAGCCCGGAAACATGCGGCGAAATCATCACTCGTGCATCGTCCCACAACGGCGATGCCTCCGGCAGCGGCTCAACTTCGAACACATCCAGCGCTGCGCCGCGAATCCATCCTTCAGAAAGTGCGCGCGGCAGTAACGACTCGTCGATCACTGCGCCGCGACCAGCGTTCATTAATACCGCACCGTTGCAGGCGCGAAGCACCTGCTCGCTCACCAGACCGCGGGTGTCGGGTGTGAGCGGAAGCGTGAGAATCACCCAGTCGGCGTCGCTGACCGCCTGCGTCAGTTTGTCGACTGTGTGCATGGCACTGAACACTGCGACATCGCCCTGCCCCGTGCGCGACACGCCGCTCACGCGACACCCCATCGCGGCGAAGAGACGACCCACATGCGTACCCACATCGCCAGTCCCAACCACCACCGCGTGCGTACCGCGCAACATCCCGATATCCGGTGGCGCCCACCGATGCGCGCGCTGATCGGCCGCGAGCTCCACGATCTTTGTCACGAAAGCCAGCGCGCGCGACAGCGCCCACTCCGCAATCATCGGCCCGAATGACTCCGGCGTGCGTGTCAGAGTGATTTCGCGTGACAGCTCCACCGGCTGCAGCCACACATCCACGCCAGCGCCGGTGCTCTGAACCCATCGCACGCGGCCCATGCCGGGCAGCGGCGGTCGCTTGAAGCCGATGTACGCGTCTGCCCACTCCAGATCGTCCGCCGTGATTGCTGCGAACGTATTCCCCCGCAACTCGAGATCGGGCCGCGAGGCTGCAATCAGCTTCGACATCGCGACGTGTGCATTCTGGCCAATGACGATCCGGCGGACAGGCAGAACTGAGGACATGGGGCGGCGTGATGGGTTTTGGCGAGGCCGAGCGTTCGCCGACGGGCAACGGGCGTTGTGTCGTCGACCGGTTCGGCACCCAACCGGCTGAGCGGAAACTAATGACGCTGATCCGGCTGCAGTCGAGGCTCCCAAGTGTCGATACCACATAGGCATGAGACGGTTTTGCGCGAC
>JANMWU010000608.1:0-3371 GCA_031380785.1 Gemmatimonadaceae bacterium | reverse complement strand
GTCGTTGCGGGGCAGGGCCTGATCGTGATGGAAGCGATGAAAATGGAAAACGAGTTGCGCGCCGCTGGCCCGGGAACGGTCACGGCCGTGCGCGTCATCGCGGGCACGGCCGTGCAGAAAGGCGCGATCCTTATCGAACTGTCCTGACGCATTCGCGCACTGTACCGCATTTCGGTGACAGTGCACTCAATGTCGCTGATTGAGTGCACTGTCACCGAATTGCACAGTGCACAACACGCGCTATGCCGGCGTGCGCCGAAGTCAGCGGCCGAACCAGTAGCTCGCCTTGATCAGAAGGACGTTCCGCGGACGCTGCGAGAACAGATCGTTCCACGCCGGTTGCGCGCCGAAGTCAGTCGGTGCGCCCGTGTACGAATCGCGACCTTGCGTCCAGATGAAAAACAGTACCGAGCCCGGACGATATTCCCAGCGCACCACGTTGTTTGTGCGCAACTGACCGAAGCGAAAGCCGTCCGGTGCGCCACGCGCGGTATACGGCCGGAAGCGCGTTGCGTTGTCCGCCGAGCGACCATCTGCCAGTGCGCGCCAGTCAGTGTACTCGCCCACACTGACGAATGGCTGCAGATAGCTCTCGAGGCTCAGCTTCGGCGTGATAGTGTAGTTGAGACGGAACGTGACAGAGCTTGTCGATTGATACAGGCGAGCGAACGTGTACGATGTCGCGCCGCTGTCGACGAAATTGCCGAGCCATTGCTGGTCGTCGATGTTCCGGCCGTAACCGAGATTGACGCTGCCGTTCAGCTGACTGCCGACGCGAAATTGCGCACCAACGGACAGATCCCAGTTGCTGCCACGCCCGTCGAAGCGTCGGCCGCCGGACGCGTTGATACTTGGCGCGATGGCATGGCGGCTATCACCATCGATGCCCATCCACGACTGTATCCGACGTGGCTGATACACCGCTGGCCCACCGCGCGCATCACGATCGGAGTACGTAGCGACGACATTGTTGATGCCGGTGCCCAGATACCCATGCCAGAAGTTCTTGAACTGGCCGTTCCCGTTGATGTTCGCGCCGTTACCGATGGCGAGGCCGCTGGTATTGTACGTGGACCACGCGTTGAAATTCAAACCGCCACGTCGCATGATGCCGAACGGTTTCGTCGGGCGAATGCCGAGCCACGCTGACGTGCCTACCTCGTCTGCCCTGGTGCGGAATCCGAGGTCGTTGATCTCGAAGCCTGGCGAGACGTACCACGCATTCGTGCTGAAGCGCGTGATCCCGCCGCCCTGCTTGTCGAGTGACAGCTGCGCAATCGTGCCAGTGAGTGCGGTTCGGGTACTGTCAAACGTGAGATGTGACGCGTCGGTGCGCTGATAGAGATGCACGTTCGATCGCTGCGTTCGCGCAATCGCGCTTTGCGTACCTGTTACGCGGCTCCCCGCGAGTTGCGCAGACAGCTGGAAACGATTGCCACCGAAGCGATGCCTCGCATCCAGACCGCCAGTCCACGCATCGCCGCGCAGCACATCGCGCGTCCACTCATCATTGCGGCGCGATGTGTTCGTGAGCATCAGGCCAATGCCGGAATTCCCTCCGCGTAGATCCTGCTGCAGACGGACGACACCATAATTCGTGAGCGGTTCAATTGTGCGCGCCTGTGTGCCCCGCACCTGGTCAGTCACCGCATCGAGAAAGCCGATCGACAAGCCGTTGCCGAGCCGACCCGTGACCTTCGCAGCGCCAAGAATCGTCGACTGCTGTGGTGATGCGGCGTCGCCATACTGCTCACCGAGTTGCGGCGATCGACCGATTCGCCGCGAGTAGAACAAACCGGTGCACTGGCCGTCGTTGCAGTCGAGATCGTAGCGGAAGATGCCGCTGCCTTCGAGGAAGAAGGGTCGGCGTTCGGAGTAGAACTGCTCGAACGCACTCAGATTGAGCACGGCGGGATCCGCCTCGACCTGACCGAAGTCCGGATTGATCGCCGCGTCCAGCGTCACATTTGACGTGAGCCCGACCTTCAGATCGGCGCCGAACTGCGTGCTGCCCGCGCTGCGTGGTGTACCGTCGCCCAACGGCTTATAGCCGTAGCGCGCGACACTGTACGGCATCAGTTCAGCACGTCGAGGTGCCTGCAGACCAAGGAAACCGGGCATTTCGCCCCACTGGCTGACTGACCCCGTCTTTGAGCGCCGGATCAACGGCCATGCAACGCGCTCTCCCTTTCGCGCGATTCGCCGAGTCACGAACACTCCAAAGGTGTTCTCTCCGCTCGGCACATAGCGGAGCTGACTCAGGGGAATCCGGTATTCGGCGATCCATCCAAGCGAATCGACGCGTGCCGCGCCCTGCCACACGGCGTTCCATCCCCAGTCTTCGTCACCGTCGTTGAACGTGTAGCCATCAGCCATCGTCCCACCGGCACTCAGGCGGAACAGGTACCCGGTCCGCTTGTCATGATACGAATCGATACCAACGATGATGTCGTCGGACAGGCTGAAGGCATCGCGGCGCTCAAGGACGGAGAGAATGCTGTCAGGTCGCGGATCGAAGGCGCGCACAAGCACGTACAGGTTCTTCGCGTCGTACGCGATACGCGCTTCCGTCCTGAACGACGGGTCGCCGTTTTCGGTTGGGTCAAACACGCGAAAATCGGTGAGCGCGGGGGTCGTCCGCCACATGGCGTCGTCGTCACGGCCGTCGATCACCGGCGGCCGCTGCGTGCGCGACGGTCGGTACTTCGTTGCCTCGCCGGAAGGTGGCGCAGCTCGTCGGGCGCCGGGATCGACCACGGGCATAGCAGCCGGCGTGGCGATGGCGAGCTGAAAGAGCAGGGTGGGGAGCAACATCTTGGTTATGACAGCAGGAGTTGGGGAGGTGCGCGGCAGCTGCACGGCTCTTGGATGCACCGTACGTGAGAACGGTTGCCCCGAGTTTCGGCTGCCACTCGATGGGTGCCCAAGCACCGGCCTAACCCGTTGTGTTGACGGGACTTCCCGGTATGGCTATGCTTCGGGTCTGTCCAAAACACCCTTTCGAGGGGGCCTAGACCCGGGTTGCGTTCTGCACCGGTGCGGCGCTGTCTCAATTTCGTCCGCTGTTCTCAGATGCATCCGTCACAGAAGACGTACAGCCCGAAGCCCGCGGATCTGAATCACGCGTGGTGGGTGGTCGACGCCGAAGGCATGGTCCTCGGTCGTCTCGCCGCCGAAGTCGCGAAGGTCATTCGCGGCAAGCACAAGCCGATGTTCACCCCGCACGCTGATACCGGCGACTTCGTCGTTGTGATCAACGCCAGCAAAGTGCGTGTGACTGGTCGCAAGGCCGAGCAGAAGACCTACTTCCGTCATACCGGCTACATGGGCCACGAGAAGTACACGGCATTTGCTGACATGATTGAGAAGCA
>JANMWU010000596.1:0-1636 GCA_031380785.1 Gemmatimonadaceae bacterium | reverse complement strand
TGCCGATTCGCGCGCGCTTCACATTCACCGATGGTTCGACGGAAGACTACAACTATCCGGCGGAAGTCTGGAGCACGAACAGTGTGCGATACATCCGGCGTTACAACTTCGTGGGCAAGATGCTGGCGAAGCTGGAGATCGATCCCGAAAATCGCATTCCTGACATCACACGCGCCAACAACACGTGGAAGGCGCCGGATCAGGCACTCGCAAAGCCAGTATTGCCGTAAGTGCGCAGTCGCGCCTACCGCACCGTCACATCGAGTGCTGCAGTCTGAACGCTGCCACCGACGCGACGAACCTGTACGAAGACGCGGTAGGTGCCAGCGGACGGGAACGCGACAGGGAACGTCACCTCGGCTGGGATTGTGGCTGCGTGCATCGCCGCCATATCCATCGCGACGGGCTGCGTGTCGCCGTGCATCGCAGTGTCGCCCGCTTCGCGTCGTTGCAGACGCTCCTGCGCGGCCATCGAACTGGTGCCGAGTGGATGCAGGTGCATGAACACGCGACCGTCGGTACGCAACAGCATCGCATGACCAGCCATGCCAAGCCACGGGAGCAGTGTGGCGATGGAGCCGTCGGCATTTTTGATCGTCGCGTGGATCACGACATCGCGGCCGACGGTCGGCGCACCATCGATTGCGATCGCAAACGTCGCTTTATCGGCCAGCACGACCGGCGATGCGGTGACCGTCGGCGGAGCGAGTGACCACGCGTCATCTCCGTCGCTGTTCGCGGACGCATTGCCTACGCCGACATCGACCGTATCAACAAAGGTGCGCATCGCGCCGCTCTCGTGCACCACATCGGCGAACAGCCAATACGTGCCCGCGGGAATTTCAGGAACGGCGGTCGTGAATGTGCGCGCGTCCTGCCGGACCGGATGCAGGTGTGCAACGGCGCCGTGTCCGCCCGCCTCAATCAGAAAGAGGTGCATCAACTTGCCATGATCCGGCATCAGCGGCGTGAAGACCTGCTCCCGCGGACGTGCGTTGATTTTCGTGAAGCGCCAGCTGCTGTCGGTGATCTGCAGCGTCAATGTGCGCTGCGCACCGGGGGTGATTTTCGTCTCCACGCTCAGTGGTCGGTCCAGCGAGCGACGATAGTCACGCTCCTCCGCATTCCACCAGTTCCAGCCGCCAAAAACGGCCGCGCCCGCGACAATTGTCGCAATCGCCGCCGCGAAGCGCGCGCGCCTGAATCGCTTCGGGTCGGGCATCGCACCAAGGGGCAGCGTGCTTTCGAGTGACGCAGCGCCGGCAAGGCTCGCCAGGCCGAGAACAAGAAATCCACCCAGTGCCGCGAGCGCCCAGCCGAGCCAGTTCGGCATGCCAAGTGTTGCCGTCGCGACGCTGGTGTACGGTACGATGAACGTGCCGTTGCCGGCGGGTCCGCTGGCGGTGATGTGCAGCGCGTACGATCCGCTGCTCATGATCCAGACTTGCGTCTGAAACGTGCCCGGTTCGCCTGGCACCGCGACGGCGTGTTCGGCGGCGGGCGCGCCCTTGGTGCCGTAGCGCCAGAGCGCGGGTTGCAACGTGATGGCTGTCGGAATGACGGCCGGCGTCGTGGAGCGAATCACCACATCGACGAGGCCGGGAATCACAGCCGGTGGCCGCACCAGCACGCGCAA
>JANMWU010000593.1:0-1659 GCA_031380785.1 Gemmatimonadaceae bacterium | reverse complement strand
TTCGATATCACGCCGCTGATTCTGTATTACCTGCTGCAGTACGTCGGCGGATTCATCGTCAGTTCGATCTGACGCACAACATCCTGCCGGCGGAGCTCTGCGAATTCGCGGCTTAACTCCGTTGACGCGAACACACGACATTCAATCTCACGCATCGGCGTCAACCGCAGGCTCACAAGCATTCGTGGCTTAACTTCTTTGACACGAAGCCGCGAAGACGCAAAGCTTTCCATCGCGGTTGTAAGTGATGAACTGCGAACGCGAATAAGTGAAATTGAGCAGTAGGACGCTCGGCGGCTTTGCGGCTTAGCGTCAAGCAGTTCGCAAATCGAGCGCACTGAATTCTTGAGGCTCCGAGTTGGGGCGATTCGCTGTGCATAGGTCGACGGAGGCAGCAGCAGGCAGAATTAACGAAAGTGGGGCGGCTGTCCGAAGACAGCCGCCCCGCTTCTGCAGCAGAAACCGACTGCTTACGCCTTGCGACGCTTCGCAATGCCGGCGAGCGCCAGCAGGCCGAAGCCCATCAGGCCAATCGTGGCCGGCTCTGGCACTGCGACGAACTGGATCGAGATCAGGATGTCCTGATAATCGCGATCGGATACCCGTCCGCCGGTTGCGACACCGAAGCCGCGACCACCGTTGACGTTGTCTTCCATACCGACGAAGTAACGAGCGCCGGCGCCGGCCGAATTGATGATCGCGCCGAATGCATCGGTCGAGAGCGAGCCGAGGTTACCGACACCAGTACCGTTCGTGAAGACTGCGAACTGCTGGTTAATCGTCGCGGTACGCGAGCCGATTGCAACAGCACCCGTGGACTGGGTGGACGTGTAGACTGTTCCCGCGCCAGCGGCCGGCAACGACTGCGTGATCCAGATGGCGAACGGGCCGGTGAGATTCACCGTGCCTGCGCCCAGCTGCGCCGCCGTAAAGACGGTGCCGTTGTCGAGGATGACGCCCCACGTCGTGCTCAGATCACCAGCCACGCGACCGAGGCGGGTGATGTTGTACGTGCCGGCCGCGAAGCGGAAAGCACCGGGATTCGTACCGCCTGCGCCGCCAAGGAACACATTGGAGGCGGTGAGCGGAGCCGGAGTCAGCGGCAGAAAAACCGGACCCTGGTTGATGCACGACGTCGGCGTAAGAGCCGGCGTGTTGGTCAGGATCGCGCCGATGTTACAGACGGCGGATCCGACGTTGTCGTCGGACGTGTTGTTCCAGTACGCGCCAGTGTTGCTGTTGTTGGCGGCACCGATCGATTGCCACGTCTGGGCGCTGAGCGGTGAGACCACCGCTACAGCCGCGAGCGCGACACCGAAAGAAATACGACGCATCAGGAAATCCTCTTTATGGAACAGGTCTGTGTTAGCGCGGACGGCCAATCCAAGTGCAGGGGTCGTGCCGTGACTTACGTGGTGCGGCGTGGCTACCACACTCCCGCAAAGCCAATATAGACCAACCACTTACAGAATATCAACTCGTCTCCGGCAGAGCCCGCCGCTGATTGAAGTGTGTGTTGCGCCACGACAACCGTTGTGTGACCGCCACAGATAATGCCATCACCGAGCCCTGCCGTGGCGAGGACACATCAGCTCGTCGCACCGTTGAGTCTGGCGCGGAAGCACGAGTGCGTGGCTCGCGTTCAGACGCGAATCGGCG
>JANMWU010000580.1:0-4653 GCA_031380785.1 Gemmatimonadaceae bacterium | reverse complement strand
CCCACAACGATACCGACAGCGGCGAGTGCGAGATGCGCCGTGGCAATAAAGGCGCCGATCGGTGCCTCCAGCGTTTCGCCAACATCCGAGGCGGCGATCATTCGTGTCAGTGCGCGACCCAGTCCGAAGTCGAGCAGCGCCGCGTATCCAAGCCAGGCCCAGGCCAGTGCCAGCAGTCCGAGCCGCTCGGTGCCGAGTTGTCGGGTGAGCACCGGCAGCGCCACCAGCGCTATCACCAAGGGCGCGGCACTGGTGAACAGGCTGAGTGCCCCGCTCCGCAGCAGCGACGGCGCGCCGTGCGTCTCGCCTGCGGACGGTAGGCTGCCTGTCATCGGTGTGCCGCTACTTCCTGAGCTGGATGATGATCGTCGCGAGCGACGCCAGCACCGTTGCAAATGTCGCAACGATCGACGCTGTTTGCGTGCGCGCGGCGAGATTGTCCTGACGTTCCGTCCTATCGCGTTTCGGCACTGTCACGATTGCTCCGGCTCGCGGCGTCGGCTGCCCGTCTGGGAACAGGAAGCGTCGCGAGACGGCGTCCACGCGGCCGTTCGGCTGCGTGACGTACGTGCGCGGCAGGTCGGCATCCAGTCGGCCGCCGCCAGCGGCGCGGATGTAGTACTGCATATCCTTGCCGTTGACGTACGGCAGCGCCGTTGGTGAGTTCACGGCGCCGTCCACGCGAACCACGGCATCGTAGCGTGGAATCGTGATCGAGTCGCCGTCGAAGAGGATGATGTTGTCCTGATCCTGCGCGCTCTTGAGCACCGATGGCAGATCAACTCCGATGCGGCCGATACGATTGCGCCGCCGGGTGAAGTTCACACCGTCGGCGTACGCCTCAGTGGTGAGGCCGCCGGCGCGCTGAAGCAGGTCGCTCAACCGCTCGGATTTCTTGACCAGCGTGTACGAGCCCGGGAATTTGACTTCACCGCCGACAAAGACCGTGCGCTGCAGATCCCAGTCGGGCTGGCGCAACACAAGCACATTGTCGTAAGGCAGAAGGACAACGTCCTTCGCGCCGCCCGCCGCACTCTGCAATCCTGGTGGTCCGGCATATCGACCATCCGGTGCGCGTTCGAACAGGTAGCTCGAGTCCATTGCAACGCGCATCGTCGTAGCCGTCGCACCGTCGGCGCGAGTCGCTGGCATGCGGGCGATCTCGGCTTCCGACAGCAACGCGCTCTCCTGCACGCCGCCCGCGAGCAGCACGAGATCGCGCATGGTCATACCGTCGCGATATGGATAGCGGCCGCTGCGGCGTACGGCACCAGTTACAGCGACAAAACGCAACGGACGGAATTCGCTGCGGCCGAAAATGCGGACTTCGTCCTCTTCCTGCAGCACGGGGTCGTTCACGACCGAGCCGAGCGTGTCGGCCAGTGTCGCACGCAACTGACTTCGCGTCGAATCGGAATTGAGGCGCGTGATCAGCACCTGTCCCAGATACGTGTCGGGCTTGAGTCCACCGGCTTTCCGGATGGCATCGCTCAGGCGCATGCCCCGCGTCAGGCCGATCAGACCTGGCGTGAACACATTGCCGCGCATCACGACGCGATCACGGACACGATCAGCGACCTTGAGCACGCGCACAACATCGCCGTCAACCAACGTCATGGCGGGGAACTCACCGCTCTCTGTGGCACTGATGTCAACCACAGCGCGGTCGCTGCCGGGACGGGTGCGATCGCGCATCGGCGTGAGGCGTTCGATCTGGATACGCGATCGCGCCGCAGTCGGCAACAACCCGCCCGCGCCGCGGACAATGTCGCTCAGCGATCCCGTTGTCCCGAGCTCAAACGTACCGGGCCTCGTAACTTCGCCGATCACACGCACGCGACCAGTGTGTACCGGTACGAACACGATGTCGCCGTTGAGCAGACGCGTGTCGCGCGATGCATCGCCACGCAGCAGGTAGTCGTAGAGGTCGATGGAGACGACAGTATGCCCGTTGCGACGGATCTGGATGGCACGGAGCGATCCATTCATTGTCGCACCGCCGGCGGCGTACAACGCCGTCAAGGCGGTGCCTGCGGCGGAGACGCGATAGCTGCCAGGACGTGCGACTTCACCAACCACGAACACCTGATTCGACCGAAGCTTGGCGACGCTGATGCTGAACCGTGTGGTCGCATTTGCACCGCGCCTGACACCGGAGTATGAGCGACCGAGTCGGGTGTACAACAGATCTTCAAGTTGAGCGAGCGTCAGGTTGGCGACATTGATCTGCCCTACCTGCGGAATCACGACGAAGCCTTCGCGGGTGACGTCGAGTGTGTACGCCTGCTCGACATCGCCGGTAAGAATCAGGACAAGCCGGTCACCGGGGCCAAGTCGATAACTGGGATCGACGGGGCCGGCGAGGTTGGCGTCGAACTGCGTCTGATTGCGCGAGGAAAACAGATCCATTCCGAACACTTTCAGTCCGCTGTCGCGCTGGATCGAGTCGGCACGCAGGTAGAGATACTGCTCGTACGGCGTCAATCGGCGGCCGTCCCTGCCGCGGACATCGGTGGGGATGCGGATGTCGAGGGTGGTGTCGAACGGTGTCTGCAGCGAGTCGCCGGTCAGCCGCTTCACGCGATTGGTATCGCCCGGAAAATCGAAGTCGCTGGAGTCGGCAATGCCGAGTTCGCGCAGCGCCGAGAAGACGTCAGAGGTTGGCAAGGCGCCATTCCGGCCAGCGCCGTTGATCGCGCCTGCCGCAGCGCCGCCGCTGAGTGCGCCACCGAGCGCGCCACCCGCGCTCGCGCCGGTGGGATCAGTCGCGCCTCCGGTTCCGCTACCAGTGCCGCCACCGCTGCCGAGATACTGATCCAGCAGGTTGTCCGGGTAGCCTTGCGCACGAAGTCGGGCGCGAATCTGGTCCGGACTCAGTCCGCTCGACATCAGGCGCTGACGCAGCTGATTCAGCAGGTCCGGTCGGTTCTGCAGCAGTTGCTGTGCCTGATCCGGTGTGACGGCCTGCGCTGGAAGCGCCGCCGCCACAAACAAAAAGACCCCGACCGCGAGCAGCGGCCGAAGGAAAGGGCGATTCATCGCTGTGTGTATGGCTGAGAGACCACGAGCGGGGGGATATGGACGCGCAGGGACTCGAACCCCGGACCTCTGCTGTGTGAAAGCAGCGCTCTAACCAGCTGAGCTACGCGTCCTTCAAAGCCGGATGCAACCCCTCGCCGTACCCCGAATTGCTGAGGCGTCGAAGCACGCAAGTGTAATGGTAACAGCGGGTTCGGGGAAGGGGGAGTCCGAACGGCGGGAGTCTGCCGAACCGGTGTCCGGCCGCCGCCAAATGCGTACAAATAGGCCAGGTAGGATTCGAACCTACGACCTGTCGGATTATGAGTCCGCTGCTCTACCGCTGAGCTACTGGCCCCCAACTGCCTGTTCAGAGATAAGCTAGTCGCGAGCGTCACACGATTCAGTCCTGTCGGTGAGTGAGACGGACGTGAGCGGCCTAATTGCGATCAGGTGATACGCCAGCCGAGCCGCGAGCCACTCTTGCATCGGCGTCCAAAAATGCACATGTCTCAGAGTCTCAGGTCGTTCTGCTCGCGTGTGTTCAGTGACCAGCCCTCCTACGCCCCGCGATGAATTCCGAAACGAGTACAAATGTGTGCCTGTGGTGCGGTGAAGTGCGCGTCCTCAGGAACATCACGGCTCACGAGCGCCAGTTTCCGAGCGACGCTCCGTATTCGCAGACGTATTCGATTTGCTCGAACTGCGGAAGCATAAGCGCAAGCCAGTCCATCGAAGACCTGGCGTCCCACTATCCGACCTCGTACTACGCGTACCGAAAAGCGCACGACAATCGTTTGGTGCGATGGATGCGCGGTACGCGGGCGAGGTCACTGACGCTGCGATCGAGTTTCGCGGGGCGCCTGATCGCTTTTCGAACAGGCACTCCAGCCGACCTTGCGGCATTCGCTCGCCTCACAACTGTTTCAACGTCACGAATCCTCGATGTCGGAGCGGGCATGGGACGCCTGCTTCGCGACCTCTCGTACGCGGGATACTCAGAGCTCCTGGGTGTCGATCCGTTCGGCCCGACAGATGCGGGGCCACCACGGCTGGTACGCAGCCACGTTCACGAGCTTCAGGATCACTGGGATATAATCATGTATCACCACTGTCTTGAACATGTCGAGCGTCCCTCGGAGGAGTTGGGAGCAGCAGCGCAACGACTGCGCCCGGGTGGACGGGTGCTCGTTCGCATTCCGCTGGTCGACTCAGACGCTTTCGAGCGGTATGGCACGCGCTGGGTTCAGCTTGATGCCCCGCGTCATCGTGCCATTCCTACAGCCCGCGGCATGGCCCTGCTCGCGGCTCGCCACGGGCTGCGGGTTGTTGATGAGTGGCGTGATTCCTCAGCGTTTCAATTCTGGGGGAGCGAGCTGTATCTGCGCGACATCCCTCTGCAGTCGGAGCGCGCGTTACCCAAAGTCGTGTTTGGACGGGCGCAGCTATCCAACTGGCAACGCATCGCAGCAGAATTAAATGTGCAAAATCGTGGTGACCAAGGCGCGTTTGTACTCGAGTCCGCACTTTCGCCGGCCGAAAGATCCAGCGTGAGCCGATGACCGCCGGATCGCCGGCCATCCTCTCGTTGAATGCCGGGTCATCGAGCATACGTTTCGCCATCCATTCCGCGAC
>JANMWU010000559.1:0-3854 GCA_031380785.1 Gemmatimonadaceae bacterium | reverse complement strand
AATGAAACGGCTCGCGCCGGCATCGTACGAGTCATGGTATCCGCGCAACCCCCACGCCGACTGACCCAGCGGCACCTGAAACGGCACCCGCACATCCTTGCCACCGGTGTACTCGGCCGACACGATCGTCGTCGATTTCTTCGTGGGCTTGAAATACACCGCCGTCCGCCCGGTTATCAGACGACCATCCCACACACCGTTCGCCTTTCGGCCCGAGAACACCCACTCAGTGCCCGTGAACAGGTTCGACTGCCCCCAACCGGCATAAAAGTCGCCCGATGCGAACAAATCGGCGCTGCTGATGCCTTCCAGTCGCAGCGGACGTCCGAACTGACCGCCGAACTGCACACCAACCCGCAGATCCTGCACGCCGGTCAGCGCGTCGAACCCTTCCACCGGCACAAATCGCATTGCGCGACCACCGATCAGCACGTTCACGCGTGTCACCTTCTGTGGCTGCGCGGGCAACAGCGGCAACGGCTCCAGAAACGGCCTTGCGCCACTGTCGGTCACTATCACCGCCGTCGGACTGATCGTCTCGCCGTCATAGCTGACCGATCCGCCGGCCACCAGCAAAAAACCGGGATGCCCGATTCTGGCCACACCGCCAAGCGAAAAGAATGAGCGCGACACGCGTTGAGACGGCAGATCACCCGCCGCGCGCAGAAATCTGACGTAGTCATCGTCCTTGCCGAGTATGCCGCGAAAGCCGTACCGCTGCAGGTCGGTGAAGAAGGGATACTTCATCTCGATGTCGGCGCGATTACCGAGGCCGTAACGGTTCCAGTTCACGCTGGTCTGGATCGGTCGACGAAACGTGATCGCCGATCGCGCACGAAAAAACCGGCCGTCGCGCAGCCCCCCGTTGTTACGCCATCCCGCCTCGACCAGCAAACCACGCCCCATCAGGTTTGAACTGCCCAGCGACAGAGAGCGCGGCACAGCGCCCTTGAACGCCGCGTCGGCCATCAACGCCACCACATCCACCGTGGTCACGATCAGCTGCACGCCATCGTTGTCAGGATACACCAGCACCTGCGCATCCTGGATGAACCACTGCGCGCGCAACACGCGCTCAGTTTCGCGACGCTTGATCTCGGTGCAGATGTCACCTTCGGTGAACTGCAGAAACTGCCGTATGACCCCGACCCGCGTGTCCACATGGAACTTGCGCACCAGGCCCGTGATCAGATGCGACGAGGCCGACGGCCCGCCGAACTGCGGACCGATCGGTTCAACGCTGATTTTCGTGATGCGCTGCCCGATGCAACGCGTGAGCGCGGTGTCAGAACCGGCGGCGTTCGTGGCCTGCGCACCGCAGCGTGCAGCGAAAAGCGTGGCTGCGGCCAGCACGACGCGCCGCATCACGCGCGACCCATCCGACGTTTCAGTTCGGCAAGTCTCTCGTCGGCCGTCTGCGCCCGCGCGGCGTCATCCAGCCCACGGTAGTCGGATGGATCCGCCGTCGGTCCACCGGTCGCGTCAGCGTTGCCGGACGACGCGGATGACGCGGGCGACGGGCCGATGCCGGTCACCGCACGCAGCTCGGCCTCCATTTCGTTCACGGTGCGGTCACTGAGCTCGAGCTCCTCGTGCTGGACCGCAACTTTTCTCTCGAATACCGCAATCGTGCCGCGCTGCGACTCCGCGAATCGCTCGGCCACTGCAACGGTTTCGGTGTCGTTGATCTGCCGCGCGAGATCGCCGCGACGCAGAATCGTCGTCAGCTCAGCGCGCGCCGCGTCCAGTTTCTTTATCGATTGTGCGTGCGCTGCCCGGACGTCGTCACGCGCGACGCGAGCCAGCGCCAGCGTGTGTTTCATCTCCGCCAGCTGGCGGCGCGCGGAAGGATTGCCGGACGACGACACCGGGACACTGGGAAACGGGGACGGATCAGACCATCGACCTCAGGCCAGAGTACCGCCGCGGTCAGGCCCCCCGCAACCGCTTGCGCTGTGCCCCGGGAACGATTCCCTACCGGCGCCGCGTCAGGACGCCAGGCGCCAGCGCGCTTCGTCCGACACCTGCCGCATCAATCGCTCCGGCGAATGCTGGCCCGGAAAAAGCAGCCGGTCGCTCACACGATTCAGCGCTTGCCGTATCAACGGGAACTCTTCGGCAGCACGCGCAAACACCGGACGCAAACCGGTCCCCTCGGCCAGCCGGTGTTCAGCAGCGAGCAGAAAGCCCTGTCGCCCCATTTCGTCGTAGTACGACAGATCGGGCCCGCCGCGACGCCATTTGTGCAGTGTGACGTGGTCCGGAAAAAGCCCCGAGAACCAGAGCGCATAGTTGGCGAGATGCTGCCGGACGAGAAAGGTGCGCTTCGCATCGCCTTCAGAGACATCGGCCAGCAGACCGGCCAGCGTGTCGTACGTCTCGTCGTCATGCACCGCAACCCGCCAGGCGCGATCGTGTGACGCGAAATGCACCACCACACTCGCGACATAGTCTGCGACCGCGCGTTCCCCTTCACCGAGTTCGCGCAATGAATGGCGCACCACGACGTACACGAACATCGGCAGCGACGCATGTGCTGCACGCGAATCGGCCGTCAGCGCAGCGAGCAGGCGCGCATCATCCAGCAACGCGTCGATGCCATCCTGACGCAGCGCCTCTTCCGCATCCGCGAAGTCCCGCGCCGAGTCGCGCGCCACCAGATGCAGCGCGAGTTGCGCGTCACGGCGCGTGAGCGTGTGCCGAAGGTCCGCCTGGATCATCCGTCGCGTTCTCCATGTGAGAGTGGGGAGTGCGGTCGAGTGTGCCTGAGTATCGGATACAGGATTTCGACGCGCGTTACCAGTCCACGGCAACAGCGACGGCCCATCTGACGACAATCAGCACTCTCATCGACAGAGTGCTTAAGGCGAGCGTCGGGCACAGTGGCGGGTTAGAATTGAGGTCACTCGCTTCGCATTCCCGCCCACCCGTCCGACGTGCTCCGCATCTGCATCCCGGTCCACAACGAGGCCACCACCATTGGCGTCCTGCTGTGGCGCCTGCGTACGGTGTTTCAGGGTTTCTCCCGGGAATACGACGTCGTCGTGTATGACGACGCGAGCAACGATGGCACCGACGAGGTGCTCGAGCCGTATCGCTCGGTCATGCCGCTCACCGTCGTTCGCGGCACCAGTCACCGGGGTTACGCGGCCAGCATCGATGCTCTGGTTCGCCACGTTGCGGCCGAGGATGAATACGCGCGTCGGGATGCGATGGTGCTGCTGCAGGGCGATTTCACCGAATCGCCGGAGCACTTGCCGGAGCTGGTGAAGCGGTTTGAAGGGGGCGCGGATCTGGTCGCGGTGCATCGTACCATCACCGACGCCACGCCGGCCGACGAGCGCCGCCTGCGCCGCTGGGGACGGTGGGCGGTCTCACCATTTCTGCGACTTCCGCCCGTGGCAGATCCGTTCACCGGTTTCCGCCTCGTCCGCATTTCTGTGCTGCGCGAATTGCTGAAAGCGCTCGGCACTCGACCGGTCTGCGCCGGCGAAGGGTGGGCGGCAAATATCGATTTCGCGCTGAACGTCAGCCCCTTCGCGCGCCGCATCGAAAACGTCGAGTTCGCACCGCGCTACGACGTGCGGCAACGGCCGTCGCGACGGCGCGGCTGGAATGATGTGATCGCGCTCTTTCACTGGGCGCGCGGCGCTCGCCGGTCCGTCCGCCCGACGCCGGGCAGCAGGCCAGCCGAGCTGCCCGCACGCGCGCCAGCGGCCGAGTCGATTCAGCTGGTCACCCCGATCGATCGATCGGCCCGTCCGGCAGCGCCCGCGCGTCCCGCACCGAACGCCCGCCCAGCAGTTCCCGACCGCCCCGCCGCGATTGAGGAAGTCGTCGCGAAGCCGGCGGAG
>JANMWU010000488.1:0-4604 GCA_031380785.1 Gemmatimonadaceae bacterium | reverse complement strand
CGCGGCCGGCGTTGCCCGTCTCGAGGCCCACCAGATTGCCGCCGAGCGAAATGCGATTGAGCGTGTAGGCGCGCGGTACCGGCGACCAGAATGAGACTTCATTTACGCGACGGATGTGGCGCGAAAAATTAATTCCCCACGCCGCTCCGCCCGCCTTGTCGAAGCGCAGTGCGCGGAATGGAATGCGCATCTCGACTGACCAGCCGTCGGCCAGTCGACGCGTGCGCACATCCCACACGGCATCCCAGCTCTGGTTCACTTCGCGGCCCTCCAGCGCGACCTGCCGATCGTGACGCGCTCCTTTGATGTTGGTCGAAAACACGTAGCCGTTGCGACGGTCACCAAAGGTGTCTAGCATCACTTCGAAGTCGTCCTGATCGGCCTCGTTGAAATCTTTGCGGATGTCGTTGACGACCGCCAGCGACGGATTTGAGTCGTGCAGGAAGGCGCCGATGTAGAGAAAATCGGCATCGTACAGAATGCGCACGTCGGTTTGCTGACTGGCGGGCTGTCCGCTGAGTGGCTCGGACTGCACAAATCCCGACGCCGGTTCGGCCGTGCGCCACGCGTCGTCGTCGAGCAGTCCGTCGAGACGAATAGCAACCGTGGCGCGGGTGGCGCGCACTTCGCGACGTGCGTCAGCGGCGCGATGGATCTCGCTCGCCGGTGTTGGAGCAACTCCCTGCGCGACCGCCGGCATCGTGGCGAGCAGCGTGGTCAGTGCGGGAACGATGAAGCGGGAGCGACGCATATCCGGGGAGGGAGAAGGCGTGTGGCTGATATTCGGTAAGTCTGCTGTGCCCAGTACGCAAACACCCCTGGTTTCGATGCCGGGGGTGTTTGCGCTGAGGTCCTTTCGGCTCGCGAATTCTACTGCAGAACGCGCGGAGTGCCGGGCGTGATCACGTGCTGAGTGCCTTTCAGCATCTCATTGATCTTGCCGACGCGATCGCGGACAAGCGTGTCAAGCCGCTTCTGCGCGTCGTCGGTTTCAGCCACCAGTTCTCCGGAGCGCGTCTTCTCGCCCTCAGTGATCGGCCACTGCGGACGTGAAATCATGCCACTGATCGTCTGCGTTTCCTCGCGCAAGCGGGGATACTGACGATAGCCCAGGCCGGCCACTGGGCGCGCCAGCACGCTGTCGCGGAAGTGACGCAGATCGCCCATCGTGCCATCGATCTCGGTCAGTGTTGCCGTCATGTTGGAATCACGCGCCGCGCGCAGTGTGATCTGCACGGCGGTGAGCTGCCGCACCAGATCGTCAATGGATGCAATCACGCGCGTCACGCGTGTCTGCGTGGCTTCGACAGCACGCGCGGCATCGAATTGCGTCGCGACCTGTGCCGGCGTCATCTCCACTCGCGGATCGTTCTGAACCGTCACAGGCTTCGTGTATTTCTTGCCGTTTACCAGCAGTGTGACCTGATACGTGCCTGGCATGACGGCGATAGCGGCGGGCCCGAAGAAGTTTTCCTCCTCGCCGGCGTCGCTATTGGCGGCGGCGGCACGGCGACGATCACGCAGGCCCTGCAGCGAGGTATCGACTGGCGCCGCATTCGCGCCCGCGCGCGCCGCACCACGAGCCGGCGCCGCGCCCGCTGGCGTCTCGTAGCGCAGATCCCACGTCACGCGGCTCACGCCCGCTTGGTCAGGCACACGTTTGAAACGACGCACCAGTTTTCCGCCGGCGTCGCTGATCTCAACGTTTACTTCGGCGGTCGGCTGCGCCTTCAGGAAATATGAAATGATCGCGCCGTTCGGCGGATTCTCGCCCTTGTAGCTGCGCTGACCGAGGTTGCCGTCGCGACTCCACATATTCCAGCGGATGGCGCTGCGCACATCAAACAGCTCCACCTCGTTGTTCTGCGTTTCGGCGAACTTCTGCAGCGGCGTCAGATCGTCGAGGATGTAGAGGCCACGGCCGTGCGTGGCGAGAAGCAGATCGTTGTCGCGCGGATGGATCTGCATGTCGCGCACCGGAACAATCGGTAGATCGCCGCGCAGTGATACCCAGTTTGCGCCACGATTCCATGACACCCACACCCCGGCTTCGGTGCCCACGTACAACAGGTTCCGGTTTCTCGGATCTTCGCGCACCACATGCGTCCACCACGCACGATCGGGCAGATCACCGCGAATGCTCTTCCACGTCTTGCCGTAATCGGTCGTCATGAAGACGTACGGCGTGTAGTCATCGTCCTGATGATGATCGGCGGTGACGTACGCCGTGCCGGCGTCATAGTGCGACGCTTCCACGGTGGCAATCCACGCGCTTGGCTTGAGGCCTGGCACATTCACGAACACGTTGCTCCACGTCTTGCCGCCGTCGCGCGTGACGTGCACATCGCCGTCGTCGGAACCGGTCCAGATCACGTTGCCGTCGATGGTGGACGGTGCGATGCTGAGCAGCGTGGAGTGAAATTCGGCCGCGGTGTTGTCCACCACGATCTCGCCGCCCGAGGACTGCTGTTTTTTCGGATCGTTGGTGGTGAGATCGGGAGAGATCACTTCCCAGCTCAAGCCGTAATCCTTCGACCTGAACAGCACGTTGCCGCCAAAGTAGACGACGCCGGGATTCTGTGGCGACAGCGCGATCGGCGAGTTCCAGTTGAAGCGATACTTATGTCCGATCATCGCGTCACCCACCGACCCGACACGATTCGGATAGGGATAGATGGTCTTCTGCACACCACTGCGCGTGTCGGTGATGTTCAGCATGCCGCCCTGCGCATCGCTGTACACCAGCCACGGCTTGTCGAGCACCGGCACGGTGAAGAAACCATCGCCGCCGGACACCGTCGCCCAGTCCGCCTGGCGGATGCCCTGGCCGGACAGCGAGTTGCTGGGTGCGCACCAATTGCCGTTGTCCTGCAGACCACCACAGACGCGATACGGCGTCTGCATGTCGTAGTTGATGTGATAGAACTGTGTAAACGCGAACGTGTTGACCACTTCCCAGTTCCGGCCGCCATCGCGACTCACCTGCCAGCCACCGTCGCTGCCGCTCAGGATGTAGCGCGGATCGACGGGATCGATCCACATCGCCTGATGGTCGCCGTGCACATCGCGTGCGATGGTGCGGAAGTTGGCACCGCCATCCTCGCTGAAGTACAACGCGCCTGAGAGCGCGAAGACGCGGTTCGGATTCTTCGGATCGACGCGAATGTCGGCGTAATAAAACGGACGAAAATTGATGTTCGGATCGCGGTTCACCGTGCGCCAGGTTTTGCCGGCATCGTCGGTGCGCCACAGTTCCCCTTCATCCTTCGTCTCGCTGATCACATACACGATATTCGGATCACTCGGCGCAACCGCGACTCCGATACGATCCATCGCCTTGCGCGGCAGGCCGAGGAGTTTGTCAGGGCCGGAGAGCTTCTCCCACGTGGCGCCGCCGTTCACCGATTTGTAGACGGCCGTGTTGCCGCTGCCCGACTCGAGATGCCAGGCCCAGCGGCGATAGGTGTACATGCCGGCGTAGAGAATGTTGCTGTTATTGGGATCGGCGCTGATATCCGAGCAGCTCGTCTGCGGATCGACGTACAGCACTTTCTTCCACGTTGCACCGCCGTCGGTGGTGCGAAACACGCCGCGTTCCTCACTCGGTCCCCATTCGCGACCCAGTACGCACGCATACACGATGTCGGGATTCTTCGAGTCGATGATCAGCCGCGCGACCTTGTCCGACTTCTCGAGTCCGATGTGCGTCCAGTGTTCGCCGGCATCGACCGACTTGTACATGCCGTCGCCGACCGACGCGTTGTTGCGCGGATTTCCTTCGCCAGTGCCGACGTACACGATGTTCGGATCACTCGGCGCGACGGCGATGGCGCCGATCGACCCGGCACTCTGCTGATCGAAAATCGGCTTGAATGTCGTGCCGCCATTGGTCGTCCTGATGATGCTGCCGTTGGCGCCGGCCACGTAATACACGAGTGGATCGCCAGGCACGCCGGCCACGACGCTGATGCGACCGGCGTTATTGGCGGGGCCCACCGATCGCCACTCGACGCGCTTGAGCAGCTCGGCCGGATTCGGGGCGGCCGGTGGCGTGACGGCGGAAACGGGTCGCTGCGCCGATGAAATGCTGGCAGCGATCGCGGCAAGGAGCGCGAGCGGGACCGCGGAGCGCGAGGGGAGGCGCGTCATGAGCGGACTCAGGGAGTGTGGGGTGAACTGTGCCGTTCGCCGGCGCCGCGGCGCTAAAGACGTGTCGCGCGCAGAAATATCTGTTCCACTACGGCGGAGCGCGCTCGGCCGCTGCGCGAGTAGCGTTCAGCTTCGAGCTGGCGCCCGGCGCGAGCACTGTCGTTCATGCAAAATTCATATTGCCTCGATGCTGCTGCGTCGTTTGCGCCGTGTTGCCCTCGTCCTGCTGATCGCGATCCTCGGATGTCCACTGCCGGTGAGTGGCGTGTCGCGCCGAGCGAGCAGCGCGGACCCGTTCGACCGCTGTCTGCAGAGCTTGCGTGTTTCGCGGCGTGGTCGGCGCATCACGCCCGCCACCTGGACCGCGCTGAATGGCGTACGCCCTGACAGCGGTGTACTCGCGCAACTCGACGCGCAGCCGGAGTTCACGCTGCCGGTGTGGGACTACGTGGCGG
>JANMWU010000468.1:0-1866 GCA_031380785.1 Gemmatimonadaceae bacterium | reverse complement strand
CACGTTTCGCTGGACGGCGCCGATTGTGGTGAAGTAGCGTCCGCATCGGCCATATGCGCCCGGCGGTCTGCAGCGCCTCGATGCAAACGTTGGATGACGCGCGCATACTTTTGGCGTCATGCCGAGTAAAAAGAGCGCCAGGGTGCGGGTCCAGACGTGGGAGAGCGTCCGCCGGATTGCGCGCGCGCTGCCGGGCGTTGACGATGTTCCGTCCTACGGCACGCCGGGTCTCAAGGTCAAGGGCAAGCTGGTGGTCCGCCTGAAAGAGGCCGGGGTGGTCGTGATCGGCGTCGGGACGTTGCTCGAGCGCGATTGGCTTCTGGAGCACGATCCGCGGGTCTTCTATATCACTGACCACTACCGCGACTATCCGGCGGTGTTGGTGCGGCTCGGGACGGTGTCGGAGGAGACGCTCCGCGAATTGTTGATGGCGGCCTGGCGGCGGGTGGCTCCAAAGAAGCTGCTGGCTGAGTTCGACGCGGGCTGAGGCCCTCCGCGATCCAGGAGACGCCGATCAAGCGCTCTGTCCCCTTGATCCTGACCCCTTGATCGCAAGTGATTGAAAAACGACTCAGAAGAGGCGTTCCGGCGTCAAAATCAACGACTTACGATCAAGAGCTCTGACCCCTTGATCGGACCCCCTGATCGCGATCGCCAGCCTTTCCGCGGCCGTGGGCGTACAATACGACAGATGCGATCGCCACTCTCCCTGCTCCGCCTCCAGCACTGGCCGCGCCGCCTCGCGGCGCTGCTGATGCTGGTTGTGCAAAGCGGCGTCGCGCTCGCACCCGTGCTCGACCACGACGGACGCATCGCCGGGCCGCATGCCGAGCAGCGGGGGAATCGCCACCCCAGGCAACACAACGAACGGACCTGCGTGGTCTGCGCCGTACGGGCACTGCAGGCTCCCGTCGTCAGCGATGACCCCGCGCCACTGCCGCTCGAGAGCCGCACACCGGTGGAGTTCGCTGATCGCGAGCAGTCAGCGTCGCGCGATCCGCCGCCGTCCAACGCCAGTCGAGCGCCACCCCGCGTGAGCTGATCCACCGCGCGGCCTCCGACACGAGGTCGTGCGCCATTCGCGTGCGCGTTCGCGCCGCGACGGTCAGACATCGACGGTCAGACAGCTCTGAGGCAGGACATGCGCACATCGGTCACGATGCTTGCGCTGACGGCGGGCCTGTGGCTCCCGGTCGGCGCATCATCGGCACAACAGCGACCCGCCGCACAATCGGCGGGCGACACTCTCTATCTCACCCGCCGCCAGGCGATTCTGCTCGCGCTGCGCTCCAATCCGCAGCTGGACATCGCGCGCGAGATCGCGCTGCAGGCCCGCGCGCAACGCGTGCAGGCCACCGCGATTGCCGATCCGGTGTTCACGGCCAGCGCCGACTCGCTGACCAGCATTCGTCGCATCGGCAATGCACCGGCGCGTCCAATTGCACTCAGCGGTGGCATCCCGTTTCCTGACAAGCTGCGTCTGCGCGGCGCGATCGGATCCGTCGGTGTCGTGGTTGCGAACGCATCGCTGCAGCAGTTGCAGAATCAACTGGCCACCGACGCGGCCCGGCTGTACGACTCGGTTCTCGTCGTGCACATGCAGCAACGCACGCTGCTCGACTCGCGCGACCTGGCCACTGAATTCCTGAAGCGCACGCAGGCGCGCTTCAATGCCGGCACGGTCGCGAAACTGGACGTTATCAAGGCGCAGGTGGATCTGGCGCAGTCCGAGAACGATCTGATCGCGAGCCGTCGTGATCTGGCGAACGCCGATGCCTCGCTGAATCGTGCGATCGGTCGCACGACAGGAACGGCGCTGGTGGCCACCGATTCGCTGTATGTGCCTGGTGGATTGCCGTCGCTGGA
>JANMWU010000460.1:0-1834 GCA_031380785.1 Gemmatimonadaceae bacterium | reverse complement strand
GGCCTTGGACCGGCGTATACCTCCTGGCACTACGCCGCATGGGTCCTGGCCGCGGTGACGATGGTCGTCGGCAACGTGCTGGCGCTGGCGCAACCGAATGTGAAGCGCATGCTGGCTTACTCGAGCATCGCCCACGCCGGCTATCTGCTGGTGGCAATCACCAGCCACACCGCTGATGGCGTAGCGGCCATCGTCTTCTATACGCTGGCGTATACGCTCGCCACAATCGGCGCGTACGCGGTGTTGAGCATCGTGTCGGGTGGCATTGAGAAACGCACCCGTATGGTTGATCTCGCCGGACTGTCGCGCACGCGACCGGCACTGGCTGTTGCGATGGCGGTGTTCATGCTCTCGCTGATGGGTTTCCCTGTGGCGGGCGGCATGGGTTTCTTCGCCAAGTGGTACGTGCTGCGCGCCGCACTGGCGTCGCCGGCTCCGCAGCTCAAGCTGGCCGTGATTCTGGTTCTCGCCAGTCTCGTGTCTGCCGGGTACTACCTGTCGGTCATCGCAACAATGTTCATGAAGCCTGTGTCGGAAGACGTTGCGCCGGCACACTTTGTCGCACCACGCCTCACCGGCGGTGTCATCGCAGTTGCGGCCGTGCTGCTGCTGACACTTGGCATCTATCCCGGGCCCGCGATTCGCTGGGCGAAGGCCAGTGCGATGCCGATGACAACCGCGCGCCCGACCATCGGTCCGGCCTCGATGCAGGCCGTCGCTCCTGCCGCTATTCAGCATTCATCGCAATGACGATCGCCGCTGGCATCTTTCGGCAGTACGATATTCGTGGAGTCGTCAACGATGATCTGACCGTCGAGGCGGCAGAAGGCATCGGCCGCGCATACGCCGCCCTGCTGGACGAACGAGGCATCGCCGGCGCGGTGGCAGTTGGACGCGACAACCGCCCCAGCGGCACCGCATTGCGCGAGGCGCTCGTCAAAGGCCTTACCACGCGTGGCCGGGATGTGATCGACATCGGTGTCGGTCCGACGCCGCTGCTGTACTGGTCGTTGCATCACCTGACAGTCGCCGGCGGCATCCAGATCACAGGCTCGCACAATCCGCCCGAATTCAACGGCTTCAAGATCTGCGTTGGCACCGGCTCTCTGCACGGCAACGGCATCCAGCGCCTGCGCCAACTGCTCGATGCGCCGGCAACGCCAGCTGTCGGATCGGTGCGCAGCGAGGATCTCAACGCGGCCTATGCCGAAGACATTCTCGCGCGCACCGGCCCGCTGCCGCGACGGTTGAAGGTCGTACTCGACGCCGGCAACGGCGCCGGTGGTCCGCTGACCGAGCAGATCTTCGCCCGCATGAACATTGATGCCACGTACCTTTTCTGTGACAGCGACGGCACTTTCCCCAATCATCACCCCGATCCCACGGTCGAGGAGAATCTGCTCGACCTGATTGCGGCCGTGAAGGAACAGCGAGCTGACATCGGGATCGCGTTCGATGGTGATGCCGATCGCATCGGGATCGTGGATGGCGATGGCACCATCATCTGGGGCGACTATCTGCTGTTGCTGTATGCGCGCGATGTGTTTGCCCGCACCAGCGGCGGGCAGTCGATCATCTTCGATGTGAAGTGCTCGCAGGCGCTGCCTGATGCGATCACAAAGGCCGGCGGAATTCCTGTGATGTGGAAGACCGGACACTCCCTCATCAAGGACAAGATGAAGGAGCTTCACGCGCCGGTTGCCGGCGAGATGTCCGGGCACATGTTCTTCACCGAAGGCTTCTACGGCCATGACGATGCGTTGTACGCGGCGGCGCGCATTCTTCGCATCGTGTCGTCGTCCGCCGGCAGCGTGCGCGATCTGCTCGCCGATGT
>JANMWU010000443.1:0-2807 GCA_031380785.1 Gemmatimonadaceae bacterium | reverse complement strand
GATATCCCGCACCGCGCTGCTGCCCACCGTGATCGACTCACCGCTCCATTGGCTCGTCTGACGGTTCACGTACGTCACCTCTGCCACGCGGACCGTGTACGAAGAGTCCTTGTGCTGATCGAGGATGCCTTCGAACGAGATCACGCCCTGGCCGAGCTGCGGACCCAGTTCGACGCGCCCGCGATCCGTGACCAGCACTTCCACGCGCGGACTCACGCTGGACGCTGATGGCATCGGCACGTACTCGTAGCAGCCCGACAGCAGACCCGCTGTCATCGCTGCCACGACCGCACGCAGGCTCGTCGATGAGGCACTCACCTAGAAGTTGCTTCCGCGGCCAAGGCCGTAGGTGTTCGCACCAGCGACCGCAATACCGTTGTACAGCGGCTTGCCACGCGAATCGAGTTCCTGATACGGCACGGGCCACGACAGGCCGGTTCCGGGAGGCAGATCGCCCCAGCCGCGGCCGTCGAGGTACCACTGGCTGTAGCCGGTGAGCGCCGTTTCCATGCGCTTCTCCCACTTCATCGCTTCGAATACAGATCCACACACCGACGTGGTGAACACGTTCGGCTGCGGCACTCGCGGAACGCAGGCATTCCCGCCGGGCACCGCATCTGTCGACAACACGCTGGTCGGAATCGCCGCCAGTCCATTCGCCACGCGCGTGGTGTTGATCAGCGGAACCGCTTCGGCTGTCCGATTCAGTCGCAGCAGCGCCTCGGCTTGCAGCATGCGCACTTCAGTGGCTGCAAACAGAATCCAAGTGCCAACGCCGGCGTTGTCGCGGATCGGTCGGAAGCGGAAATGATCGTACTGTGAGTTCGACCACGGATCGGCCGCGTTCGGGGTGTCCTGGCCCGACGGACGATTGCGGAAGTACACGCCTGCAGCCGGTACCACGTCGCTCTGAAACGCCTGCTGTGCAGCACGTGTCTCGCCGGACGGAAAGCGTTTGTCAGGAGTGCGCACGAGGAGCGAAGCGCCGTTGCGCGGCGGCGTACCGATGATGGGTTGCGACAGGTATGTGCTGTACGCACCGGTCGTATCCGCCATGCCGATCATGAAATACGGCATCTGGTGCCACCCTTGGAACACCATCAACTGCACCAGCGTGTTGTTCATCGACCAACCCACCGACGGATCGAGCGCGATGGTGATGTTGTTGACGATGCCGGCGGCCGCGTCAGCGCGGACCGCTTCCCAGTCCACCAGCGCGCGATCAGCCGGCGTGCGAGCAACACCGGCGCGGAACTTCGCCTTGAACGACCGCACCATGCGAATGAACTGCGTCGTATCGATCGTGCTACCGGTCATGTTGTCGCCCGGAATCGGGAAGTTCGGCGACGAACCTCCGGGGCCGCGGGCAATTGCAATAGCTGAATCGAGCATGGCCAGCGCCTGTGTGTTCACTGCGGCATAGCCGAACAACGAGTCCACTGGTGTGCGCAACGGCGTCAGGATTGCCGACGAATCGTAGATGGCCGCCAAGTTACCCATCGCATAGCCGAGCACAAAATACCCGAACGCACGTATACGGCCCGCCGTCGGCGTTAAGGTGGCGGGAATGTTGTCCAGTGAACGCAGCGCGTTCACGTCCTGCCGTGCCAAGCGTGAGAGCACCGAGAAGTCGGCATTATTGCCGGTGGCAGCGGGGTTGGCACGCGAGTTGTCGAGTGCCACGCGCGGCACGCCATTGCGCAGCCCCATGGCAAAGTTACCGAGCGATGAGCTGCTCTCGTGCGCCATGTTGATGGACTGCATCCAGATGTTGTCGCCGTTGTTGTACTCGCCGACGAAAATCGCCTGGAACGATTTTCCGACGATCTGTTCGATACCCTGGGCCGTCTGCTGCGCCGGGGTGACGTCAACAACGTTCTTGTTGGTCACACTGAGCGGATCGCCGCAGGCTGACAGGCTGGCGGCGCCAAACAATGCCACCAGTCGGGAGAGTCTGATCTTCATGAATAGGTCTCGTTTTGTGAGGCCCGGATCTGGCGCGCCGCCGTTCGGCGTCGCGCCCTTTCCGGTCCGGCTCAGAAGCTCGAGCCGAGCGAGAAGGTGTAGGTGCGAAGATTCGGGAAGCCGAAGCGATCCACGCCGTTCAGCACGGCCGAGCCAAGCTGACCACCGGTCAGACCCGTCTCAGGATCAAAGCCGCGATAGCGCGTGACGGTGAGCAGGTTGCGACCGACGACGCCGACGGTCCAGTTGCCCACGCCGCCGACCTTTCCGACGCGAAAGCTCAGTGAGACTTCGCGGAGGCGGCCATACGTGGCATCCTCTGTCGAATACTCACTCGCGCTGAGCAGGTCGTAGAAGCCACCAATGCCCGCGCCGCTGATCGGCGGGCCGCCGCGCCACCAGTAGCCGATCGGGCGCACCGTTGTGACGGTCTCGTTGGACTGATCCTGCTGGCGCGTGGCGAAGTCGCCAAGCGACCAGTGCAGCCCTTCGTTGTACACCTTCTGCCCCACCGTTGCATCGAACAGCGTATACACGTTCAGGCGCTTGTAGCTGATCGTGTTGCTGAAGTTCCAGCGATACTGTGGCAGAGCGCTGCCCAACTTCTGCGGCGTCAGGTTTCCTGTCACCGAATCGCGCAGCTGAATCAGCATGCCGTAGTTCAGCCGTTGACCCCACGGGCCTGCCGAGAGGCCATTCACGAGCGGAAGCTGAGCCTGATAGTAGTTGTTTGTGTATGCGCTATCCTGACTCTTGCCGCCGGTATACACGATGAACCCGTCGCGATTCGCTTCGTAGTCCCGGCCGCTGTTGAATGCGCCGCATTGCGACACGAATGCCGC
>JANMWU010000427.1:0-1618 GCA_031380785.1 Gemmatimonadaceae bacterium | reverse complement strand
CGCCCTTGTTCAGGTAGAGTCGGCTTGAGACCATGTTGCCCGAGAAGAAGGGGTCAGGCTTCCCGTCGTTGTCGATGTCGCCGACCGCGACCCCCCCGCCGTTGTAGATGTACGGGTCGGTCTGCGCGTTGTGCGCGTCGCTGGTCGTGATGGTATTGGCGAACGTCACGCCGGTGCGCTCCGCGGAGAGGAGCTCGAACATGGGAGCGCCGCCGCCTGGGCTGCAGCTCACCATGGCAAGCAGCGGGAGTGCGAGCACGAGGCGCGGCGTGCGGGCTGGGTGGAATGACTCGCGGGCGACAGTGAAGGGCATGGAGACGTTCATCGGCAAAGGGATTGTGTCGCCGGCAATTCTGCAACGCGCGCGCTGAATCTGCACGGTGTCAATACGCACCAAAGGAGGCAGCCGGGCCCGCCGGACATTTCACTCCATGGAGGCGGTGAATATCAGGCTAGTTGTCGCACGAGTCACTCCGCCGCGTCGCGCGCGTGGCGGCGGCACGGCCGTAGCTACTGATACTGGATGTACAGCGGCTTCGGCCACAACCGCAACACTTCCCCCGGCACCAGCATCTTCGCCCCACTCTTGATGTCGTTCTTGTAGAACAGCTTGAACCCCGCGAACTGCACCGGCTCATCGCGGACATAGGCGCGATAGCTGGAGATCTTGAGCGTCGGGTCGCCCCAGCCATCCATGTCCATCACCACCTGGACATTCGGATTGAAGCTGATGCTGTGTGCATTGGTAACCATCCGGCGCGTGAACCGGTGCACCACCAGCACCTTCGGCGGCAGGTGCTTGTCGCGCACCAGCTGTGCGAGCACACCCTGCACGTAATTCACATCCGCCGCATCGTACGTGCCGATGCGCTTGCCCGGATTCGAGCCGTCCTTCATCGAGAATTCCGGGTCGATGCCGAGGTGTACGTTCGGCCGCTCAAGCCACTTGAGCAGCGGCGGCAATTCTTCGCGAATTGTGCTTTTCGCGACCTGAATGTCGAGAAAGACCAGCGCGTTGCGCGTGTCGGCCCAGCGTATGACCTTCGCGATCAGCGAATCGCCCATCCGCGCACGCCAGCGACCATCACGCCCCGCTGATCCCTGCGCCACGGTCGCAATCAGATGCAGCGCCGGCAATACCGGAATCGATGGATCTGCCGCGCGCCAGGCCGCCACTTCGTGATCGAGCTTCGCCAGCATCGGCTCGGGATCGAGTTCGCCGAGGATGCCCATGCGTCGCGACAGCGGATTGCCGTAGAATGCCACGATACGGTGGCTCGGCAGCAGCGCACCTGCCGCATACGCCGGCGTGTGCACGGGCCATTTCGTATCGCCAACCGAATCGCGGTCGAGTGACGCAATTGATGCACTGTCACCGATACTCCGACCGCGCACAACCGGCGGCCGCACCGGTGCACGCACCGGCGCACGCGGTGTGCGATGCGCGGTGTCGCGCGTCGTGGCTCCGGCGTGCGCTGGTGCGCCGGGCTGTGGCTTCTGTGCGAACAGCAGCGCCGGCGCAAGCGTGAGGATCAGCATCGACGCACAGCGGCGCACGTCGGAAGGTGAAGCGAAAGGCAGTCGCAGGATCACGGCGGTCAGCGGGAGGAGTGGCACA
>JANMWU010000426.1:0-3449 GCA_031380785.1 Gemmatimonadaceae bacterium | reverse complement strand
TGTGCCACTCCTCCCGCTGACCGCCGTGATCCTGCGACTGCCTTTCGCTTCACCTTCCGACGTGCGCCGCTGTGCGTCGATGCTGATCCTCACGCTTGCGCCGGCGCTGCTGTTCGCACAGAAGCCACAGCCCGGCGCACCTGCGCGCCCTGCAGCCACAACGCGCGATACGACGCATCGCACACCGCGTGTACCGGTGCGTGCACCGGCGCGTCCGCCGGTCGTGCGCGGTCGGAGTATCGGTGACAGTGCATCAATTGCGTCACTCGACCGCGATTCGGTTGGTGATACGAAGTGGCCCGTACGCACGCCGGCCTACGCGGCAGGCGCGCTGCTGCCGAGCCACCGGATCGTGGCGTTCTACGGCAATCCGCTCTCGCGCCGGATGGGCATCCTTGGCGAACTCGATCCCGAGCCGATGCTGGCCAAGCTCGATCGCGAAGTGGCCGCGTGGCGCGCCGCCGATCCATCGACGCCGGTGCTACCGGCGTTGCATCTTATTGCGACGGTGGCGCAGGGCTCAGCCGGGCGCGACGGGCGCTGGCGCGCGCGCATGGGCGACTCGCTGATCGCGAAAGTCATCCGCTGGGCCGACACCCGCAATGCGCTGGTCTTTCTCGATATTCAGGTCGCGAAAAGCACCATTCGCGACGAATTACCGCCGTTGCTCAAGTGGCTCGAGCGGCCGAACGTACACCTCGGCATCGACCCCGAATTCTCGATGAAGGACGGTTCGAATCCGGGCAAGCGCATCGGGACGTACGATGCTGCAGACGTGAACTACGTGCAGGGCGTGCTGTCACAACTCGTGCGTGACAAGCGCATACCGCCGAAGATTCTTGTGGTGCACCGTTTCACGCGAAGGATGGTCACCAATGCTCACAGCGTGAGCTTCAATCCGAATGTCCAGGTCGTGATGGACATGGACGGGTGGGGTGATCCGACGCTCAAGATTTCCAGCTATCGCGCCTATGTCCGTGATGAGCCGGTGCAGTTCGCTGGTTTCAAGTTGTTCTACAAGAACGACATCAGGAGCGGGGCGAAAATGCTGGTGCCCGGCGAAGTGTTGCGGCTGTGGCCGAAGCCGCTCTATATCCAGTATCAGTAGCAGCGCCAGCGCACGTTACTGTCGTCCAGGCGTCACGCGCGCCACGATCTCCGCCCGTCGATTCCGGCTGCGCCCTTCATCGCCGGCGTTATTCGCGACCGGTGCGGCCATGCCGACGCCGATTGCCGTGAGACGCGCGGCGGCAATCCTGAAGTCGGCGATCAAGGTCGCGACCACCGCATCGGCGCGCCGCTGCGACAGCGACTGATTGTACGACAGCTCGCCGGTCGCATCTGAGCGGTTAGTGTCGTCTCATTCGTATCGGTCATCGCGGCGGGAGATACGCATTGAGCGTTGTCGCGGACGCGGTCGTCATGCGCGACAGCGCGTCGAGCCGCTTGACGATTGCGGCAAGCGCCGCCTTCAGCGCTGCGAGGCGAGCGATTGCGTCACGTGGCACACGCTGATCGGCATTGAGCGTCATGCCGTACAGATACTCGAACTGCGCAAGCAGCTTTGGCGATTGGTAACGACCCTCTGCCGTTTCCAACGCATGCAGAATGTCGTCGGCTTCGCGCACCATCGGTGCTCCGCGCGACTGCATCTGTGTCCGCGTTTCCTTCGCGCGCGCGACGACTTTGCGGGCTTCTTCGACGGCGTCGCGCACCGCGAGTTCGTGGCGCTCCTGCGCGACCAGAATCTCATCAGTGATGCCGTCGGCGCGCACGCGCGGATCGGCCTGCACCACCAACGGCTGCGTGAGCGTGTCGCCATCGACAATCAGCCTGACGGAATAGCGTCCCGGCGCTACCATCGGTCCCGGCCCGCCCGGGGTGGTGGCGTGCATGAGATTCCAGGCAAATCGATTCTCGCCAACATTGTCGCTGATCGCCGTGCTGGTCACGGTACCGCGACGCGGCGCACGCATCGCCGGATCAGTCGTCGTTACGGTCGCTGCGCCAGCGGTCGTGAATGTGCGGACGAGCGTGCCGGCGGCAGAACGGATTTCGAGTACCGGTGCTTTGGCGGGCGCCGTGCCAAGCCAGTAGTCGATGTTCGCGCTGGCGGCGGGATACTCCGGATTACCGGGCGCCGCAGGCGATGGCTGATATCGCCAGCGCGTCGCCGCGCGCGGTGCGTGCAACACCGCCTTTTTCGCGACGCCAGCATCGCTGTATTGCACCAGCGGCGTGAGATCATCGAGAATCCAGAAGCCGCGACCCATCGTCGAGAGCACGAGATCGCGCCGCTGAATTCGTATATCCGTGATCGGCACAACGGGCAGGTTACGCTGCATCGGCTGCCACGACGCGCCATCGTTATTGCTGATATAGAAACCGAATTCGGTACCGAGGTACAGCAGGCCCTGACGCTCGGGATCTTCACGCACCACACGTGTCGGCGTGTCGTCGGGCACGCCGTTGGTGCCGGTGGTGAGGCGCGTCCAGGTGCGGCCGTAGTCCGTGGTGCGATAGGCGTATGGTCTGAAATCTCCGAGCAGGTAACGATAGACGGCGATGTAGGCGGTGCCTTTGCGGTGGCGCGACACGTCGATGTTCTGCACTCGTCCACCAGGCGGAAGGTCAGGCGGTGTGACGTTCGTCCAGTGCACACCGTTGTCGCGAGTGAGGAATACCGGACCATCGTTGGAGCCGGTCCAGATCACGCCCGGCTCGATACTCGACTCACGAAGTGCATACAGCGTGGAGTAGAATTCTTCGCCGGTCACGTCGCGCGTGATCGGGCCGCCGCTGACAACCTGCGTTTCCGGTGTGTTGGCAGTGAGATCCGGTGAGATGCGCTCCCACGTGACACCATCATCGCGCGAACGATGCAGAAACTGCGAGCCGAAGTACACGGTACCTTTCACATTCGGCGACACATCCATCGGACTGACGCGCTGGAAGCGATAGATCAGATCTTTCGGGTCGTTGCCGTAGAGCGATTGCGCACCGATCCAGGAATTCTGTTCCTGCCCTGTCGCCAGGTGCAGGCGCGAGAACTGTCCTTTGCACGAACCGTACACGACGTCGGCGTTCCACGGACTTGGCACAATCGGTCCCGTCTCGCATCCCGGTCCGGTCATCCAGTACTGCGCCGGCTGATCGGGCTTGACGCTGAACACCGGCAGCGAGGGCACGATCACGGTGGTGTTGTCCTGCTGCGCACCGTACACGCGATACGGATAGTGATCGTCCACAAAGACCTGATAAATCTCGGATGTGCTCTGGTTGTACTGCGTGCTCCAGGTGCGGCCGCCGTCCATCGACACGTTGGCGCCACCATCGTTCGACTGGATCATGATGTCGGGATCGGTGGGGTTGATCCAGATGTCGTGATTGTCACCGTGTGGCGTGTTGACGGCGACGAAAGTCTTCGCGCCATCGGTGCTCTTCCACAT
>JANMWU010000413.1:0-1539 GCA_031380785.1 Gemmatimonadaceae bacterium | reverse complement strand
CGTGCCACTTGGATTCGATCAGCAGTTCTGGGGCACACGCCTTCATGCACTTGGTGTGTCGCCGCCACCGATCCGCCGGCGACAACTCAGCGTTGGGAATCTCGCCGCCGCCATCACGCGCGCCCGCACCGATCAGCGTATGCGCGACACCGCCGCTGCGCTCGGCGAGACTGTTCGCGCCGAAGATGGCACCGGTGTGGCACTGGCGCGCATCGAAGCGCATCTGGCCCTTTGCAATCGCACTGCCGAATCGCAAAACTGAACTGACGCAAAAGACCAAACCGCTCAGCAAAAAAGACCTGCTGTTTTGCGGCAGTTCAGTTTTTCGATTCAGCAGTTTCCGTTTTTCGAAGTCTATCGCGCCGGAAGCGACGCGATTTGCTGCAGGAAGTTGCGGAACGTCGTGCCCCACGCTGCGTTGCCAACGTCATTCGGCTCACCGGCTGTCGTGCGCAACGCCGCGCGATCCGACGCGTCGTCCTTCCAGAGCCAGGCCATCGCACCGACGCGCGCGTTCACCGCGGCGTCGAGCACGATTCGTACGTCCATCTGCGCGCCGGAGTTGAACGGCGAAATCTCGCTGAAGATCATGGCGAGGCCGGTGCTTTGCACACTCTGAATTCGTGTCGCAACGCCGGCCGGCGATGTTCCGAGCAACCATTTCTCGTACGCATGAATATCGAAGAGAATGTTGCTGCGCCCTTGCAATAGCTGCGCACCCTTCGCAAGCAGCACACCTTCCGCCTGACCGCTCTCGGCGCCCGGAACGAGGACGATATTGCGATTGCCGGTGCTGCGAATGTTGTCGACCATGTCTGCCATGTCGCTGAGCCAGAGATCGTCGGTATAGCCGCGACCGCCCTGCCACCAGTACGGTTCGTTCCAGACTTCCAGCCACACATCCGGCTCGTTACGAAACTCGGTGGCAATGGCGCGCATCCGGGCCTTGAACGAGGGATAGAACGTCTGCTCCGACGGATTGAGACCGAGGACTTCCAGCGTGTCCCAGCCGAATGGACAGAAGACGGTGATCAGGCCGTTCCGACGGTTGCTCTCGACAATGGTTCGAAGTGAATGAAAATAGGCCTTGCTGGTGGCCGAGTAGATCGCGGTGCCGGTGATGGGCTGATCGTTCAGGTTGCGGATGAATTCGCGCACGATCCCGACACGCCAGGCCGGCATTGCGTCGCTGTTGCCGCCGTACACGTGCAGAACGTTCGCACCGGCAAATGTGACGGCGCGGCCGTTCTGCCGGATCTCCGATCCTACGATGGCGAAGCTCGACGTCGCTGGTGGATCCACCGGCACGGTCGGCGTGCTGATGGCGGCGGTTGGCGTGCCGCCGCAGGCTGGAATCGCGGCGCTCAGAAGCAGCAAGAAAATGGCGCGCACAGTCGTCATGCGATGTGGACGATCCGACGCCGCGATCTCAACATCCGGATGACATCAGCCAACACCGAGTACGGGCCGCTCCGGCGTGGCCGCTGCATCCGCCAGTGCCGCGACGAGCAGCGGTCGCGTCGTGGCGAGGTCCTGCGG
>JANMWU010000410.1:0-1665 GCA_031380785.1 Gemmatimonadaceae bacterium | reverse complement strand
GATGAAATGAGACTAATACGAGAATGATCTTGTGGGTATTGCGTACGTGCTGTAAGGTGTAGGTAAACCAGACTGTCGAATACGCCGACGCAGGCTCGACACGGAGTGACACATGCAGGTTCATCGTCTGCCATTGCACGGGACGAATGCGTACGTGATCAGCGGCGAGCATCATGTGCTTGTCGACACCGGTCCGGAACGCGCACGCGCCGAATTGCTCGCGGGTTTATCGAGCCTCGGTATCGGTGGTGGGGATCTCTCACTCGTTCTCGCGACGCATGCCCATGCAACATCGGTCGGCAATGCGCGATTCATGCAGCGCGAGTTTCACGTTCCGATCGCGGTGCATGGTGCTGACGCTCCGATCCTGGCCAGCGGCCTCGATCGCAATGTCAGCCTGCTGGATCCGATCGGTCGGCTGATGCGCTGGATGGGCGACACGCGATTCGAAGCGACGCCGCCGGACGTGGTCTTCGGGCACACGCTGGCGCTCGACGCATTTGGCGGCGTGGGTACGGTCGTTCACACTCCGGGCCACACCATCGGGTCCGTGTCGGTGGTGCTGCCGGGTGGTGATGCGATCGTCGGCGATCTGCTGATGGGCGGATCGTTTGGCGGGCGGCTGTGGCCGCGACTGCCCACGCGGCACTACTTCGCCGAAGTTCCGCGGCGCGTTGCACGCAGTCTGGCACTGCTCAATCGGCTTGGCGTTCAGCGACTTCATCCCGGCACCGGCGATGTGCTTCTGATGGAAGATGTGCGCGAGGCGATCATCGTACGTGCGCACGACGTCGCCTCCGGTCCGACTCCGGCGCGCGTGCGCGAACGCCGGCTGCGTCAGGATCCATCCATGAGCCCCGCCCCGCAATAGATTCGGTCTCATGCCGACCGCGACGACACGCCCGACACTACGCCTCCGGCGGATCGGGCGGTCGCTTCTATCCGTCCGTCGAGCTTCCGGGCTCCGTTCATGGCCTGGCTGATCCGATTGTTCGGCCGGATGTCGGGGTTCCTGGCGCTCATGGTGCTGGTGGAATTCCTCGCCTTCGTGCTGTATCGCGAGTACGGCGTCAACCGGCTCTTCGCGCTGCCCATCAGCTTTTCGCTGGTGGCGTTGGCCGGCTACGACACGGTCAGACGGCTGCCGCTCATCTGGGGCGCCGTGTTCGGCGCGCTGCTGGCTGGTGCGGATAACCTTATCTCGTGGCCGATTGGTTCGTACGTGCTGGACGGATCGTTCCGGTATCCGGACGAAGCTGATCCGCTGATTGTGGGCACATCGCTGCTGCTGGCGGCTGTGGTGGGTGCGATCGTTGCTGCGATGGCCGGGATCGTCGCGCGGAATCGCCGGAGACACCGCTCCCGTCGGTCCGCGCTGGGCAAGCTGGCGTACACCGCCTTTGACGAAGAACCGGAATTCTCCGCCAGCCTATCCCCGCAGGGCACGCCACCAATTTCGGACAAATCTGACGGCCGCTGAACTGGCCGGTGTATTGCTTTTCCGGTCCACGCCCTAATGTGTTTGCATGCGCCGTCTCATTCACGTCGCCGCTACAGGCCTGACTCTCGCTGGCGCCGTCGCCTGCTATCGCCTCCCGCTTCACATCAGGGAGAACGATGCCACTGGCTACGAGGAAGTTGGCATTCCGACTATCGAGGCCGTGG
>JANMWU010000402.1:0-5001 GCA_031380785.1 Gemmatimonadaceae bacterium | reverse complement strand
GCGTGGTACGACCTGGCCTATATCGACGCGGCGCTCGCACTGACGCGGCAGCAACGCGTAACGCTGGACGGTGTTGCCGAGATCGCGCTGGCGCGGTATAACGCCGGCGCCGGTTCACAGGCCGATGTTCTCACGGCGCGCATCGAAGCGGCCAAACTGCTCGACGAGGAAAATGGCCTCAGCGCTCAACGCACATCGACTGTGGCGTTGCTCAACGCGCTCATCGATCGCGCGAGTGACGCGCCGGTCGAACCAGTAGTGGTGTCCGCTCGCGTGCGACGGGCGGCGATGGCTGACTCACTGCAGGTCAGGCCGCCCTCCTTGCCCGCGTTGCGGGACCTTCAGATGCGTGCGATGCAAGGGGGACCGATGCTGATTGGCCATCAACGTGAAATCGATGCGCAAATACGACGCGTCGCCCTCGCCCGAATTGATGCACGCCCGGACTTTGACGTCCTCGTGCAATACGGTCAGCGCAATCGACTTCCGGATATGGTGACTGTGCAGGTGGCGATTCCACTTCGATTGCAGCAGCGGACAAAGCAGGGGGAAGTGATCGCGGCGGCGCGCGCCGACGTGGCTGCGCTCGAGGCTGAGCATGACGCGCAGCGCAATGAGGTGAACGCAACCATCGCGCAACTTTTATCGGCGGCCGAGCGTGCGCGGGCTCGACTGGCGCTCTACGCAACATCGGTGATTCCGCAGCGTCGAGCGGCGGTCGATGCCGCGCTTGCGGCCTATCGCGGAAACAGCGGGGCGCTGGCGCAGGTGCTCAGTGCGCAGGCCGCGATGCTCAGTGACCGGACGACTCTGGCGCGCACACTCTCGGATTTCGCGAAGAGTTTTGCTGCGATCGAACTCGTCGTCGGGTCAGAGGTGTTGCCATGAACGCCCAATTGCACATCCGGCGCGCGGCATGCCGCCGATCCAGGATCCTGATCGCAGCGCTGCTGACTGGGTGCAGTCAGGGTGCCAAACCTCCGGCCGCGTCGCACACAGGAACGGATACGTTGCGCGCGTCGGGTGCGGCGATGTCCGGGATGCCTGGCATGCAGATGAGCACCGATGGTTCAGCACTGCTCTCCGCGGCATCCGTGAAGCAATTCGGCATCACATTCGACACGGCGGCGGTTCGCGAGCTGCGTGGAACACTTCGCACGGTCGGCACCGTCGCCGCCGATGAGTCAGGAGTGGTAGTTGTGACGACGAAGGTCGGTGGTTATGTCGAGCGCCTCGACGCAAAGGTGACCGGAGAGCGCGTGTCCCGCGGCCAGTCGCTGGCGGCGATCTATTCGCCTGAGATACTGGTGGCCGAGGAAGAACTGCTGGTCGCGCAACGTCTTGGTGCGGCAGCTGAGGGCGCGGACGCGCGTGATAGTTCGAAGGACGTAACACTTCTGAGCGCAGCCCGGCGCCGTCTGCGATTGCTCGATGTAAGCGAGGCGCAAATCAACCAGGTGCTGCGTACGCAGCGGGTGCAACGGACGACGACACTGGTGGCTCCAACGAGCGGCGTGCTCACGCAACGCGCCGTGTCTCAGGGTCAGGCGGTGCAGGTGGGGATGCCGCTGTTCACGATCTCGGATCTATCAAAGTTGTGGATCGACGTACGTATTCCCGCCGCCACGGGCGCCTTGGTGCGCAATGGCATGCAGGCGACATACACCGTCACCGGCGCGCCGGCGAGGTCGTACAGCGGTCGCATCGCATACATGTATCCGACTGTAGGCGATCAATCGCGGACGCTCAGTGCGCGCGTGCTGGTGCGGAACGACGATGGTGCGCTGAAGCCGGGCATGTTCGCGAACGTTGTGATCGCATCACCTGGCCGTCGCGCGCTGACCGTTCCGCGCGCAGCCGTCATCGAGACTGGTGAGCGGGCTGTCGTTTTTGTGGACATGGGCGGCGGTCGGCTGATGCCGCAGACTGTGGAAGTCGGCGCGACGACCTCTGAGCTCGTCGAAATTCTCGCCGGCCTCGCCGAAGGGCAGCGCGTCGTGACATCGGCGCAGTTTCTGCTCGAGTCGGAATCGAATCTGGCGGAGGTCATGCGCGGCATGATCGGCATGGGCGCTGCCGCCCGTCAGGCGGACAACGATATGCAAGGCATGAAGATGGACGGTGCGGCGGTACCGCTCGCGAAGTCGCCCTCACCGACGAGGCGCTGATCATGCTCGCACGTGTCATCGCGTGGTCTGTCGCGCATCGCATGGTGGTCGCCCTGGTCACAATCGTGCTCACCATCGCCGGCGCGATCGCGGTATTCCGCACGCCGGTCGATGCAATCCCTGATCTCTCGGACGTACAGGTCATCGTGATGACCGAGTGGTCGGGTCAGGCACCACAACTGGTCGAAGATCAGATCACGTATCCGCTCGAGACGGAACTGCTCAAGGTGCCGCACACAAAGGTCGTGCGCGGGATGAGTCAGTTTGGACTCTCGGCAGTGTACGTGGTGTTCGAGGATGGCACGGACCTGTACTGGGCGCGCAGTCGCGTACTCGAATATCTGAACGGCGTACGCAACCGGTTGCCTGACGCGGCCCGGCCGACGCTGGGACCAGATGCGACCGGCGTCGGCTGGGTGATGCAGTACATCCTGACTGACACGTCCGGAATGCGAAATGCCGGAGAATTGCGCGCGCTGCAGGATTTTGTCGTGAAGCCCGCGCTGACATCGGTGTCGGGCGTTGCCGAGATCGCATCGCTCGGCGGATTCGAACGCGAATATCACGTACAGGTCGATCCGGATAAGTTGCTTGCGTACGGATTGTCGATGGCAAGTGTCGCAGACGCAGTGCGCGCCGCAAATCAGGATGTCGGTGGCCGCGTGCTGGAGATGGGTGGCACCGAGTACACGGTGCGGGGGCGCGGCCGATTCCAGTCACTCGATCAGCTGCGGCATGTTGCGCTGATGCAGACCGGCGGCGTGCCGGTGGAGCTGGGCGCGGTCGCGACGGTGAATGACGGGCCAGCGCTCCGGCGCGGTATAACGGATCTGAACGGCAACGGGGACGTGGTGACCGGCTGGGTTGTGATGCGCTATGGGGCAAACCCGCGCGACGTCATCCGGGGGGTGACCGCGCGGATGAAGGAGCTGCGCAGTGCCCTTCCCGTCGGCGTGACATTCGCTGCCGGCTACGACCGCTCATCGCTGATCGACCGCGCCATTGAGACGCTGCGCTCCAAACTGATCGAGGAATCGATCATCGTGGCAATTGTCGCGCTGGTGTTTCTGCTGCACGCCTCGAGCGCTCTGGTGGCGATCATCACGCTCCCGGTGGGCCTGTGCATTGCATTTCTCGCCATGCGTGCACTCGGTCTGTCAGCCAACATCATGTCGCTTGGCGGAATCGCCATCGCCATCGGTGCGATGATCGATGCGGCGATCGTGATGGTGGAGAATCTGCACAAGCACATGGAGCGCGACGCGGCGGCTCGCGCAGCTGGTGGTGTGGGCACCGGGCACTGGCAACTGGTGGTGCGGGCGGCGCAGGAAGTCGGACCGGCGCTGTTCGTATCGCTGCTGATCATCACGGCGTCGTTTCTTCCCGTGTTTGCGCTCGAGGATCAGGAAGGGCGTCTGTTCAAGCCGCTGGCGTGGACGAAGACGCTGGCGATGGCCGCTGCGGCGCTGCTGTCGGTGACACTCGTTCCAGTGATGATGGGCACGTTCATTCGCCGCGGCGTGCGCGCTGAAGCGTCGAATCCGGTCAATCGCCTGCTGGTGCGCGGGTATCGTCCGTTAATCACACTTGTGCTGCGATTCCGTTGGGCGACGGTCGTGCTTGCCGCTGCCGTGCTCGTCGCATCGATCCTCCCGTGGATGAAACTCGGCCGCGAATTCATGCCGGCGTTGCACGAAGGGGCGATGATGGACATGCCGTCGCTCTTTCCCGGCATCGGCAGCGAGCAGGCGAAAGCGGTGCTGCGTCAACGGGATCGGGCACTGGCGTCGATCCCTGAAGTGGCGAGCGTGCTTGGCAAGATCGGCCGTGCGGAAACGGCGACGGACATGGCGCCGATGTCTATGATCGAAACCATCGCCGTACTGAAAGACGAGCGCGACTGGCGACCCGGTGTGACGTATGACTCAATCGTCAGCGAAGCCAATGCGCGCGTGACGACGCCGGGCGTGGCGAACATGTGGTCGATGCCGATCCGGAATCGACTCGACATGCTGGCGACTGGCATCAAGACTGCCGTCGGTATCAAGATCTACGGGCCGAGTCTCGATACGCTGGATCGCGTCGGTCGAGACATCGAAGGCTTGCTTGCAAATGTGGAAGGGACAGGCAGCGTGTTCGCCGAGCGCGCCGTGGGTGGGCGCTATCTCGACGTGACTGTGAATCGCGACGCGGCTGCACGGTACGGGCTGACGGTGGACGCAGTGCAGAGCGCGATGGCGACTGCGGTGGGCGGCGTGGATGCCGGCGAAGTCATTCGCGGTCGCGAGCGATACGCCGTGCGCGTACGATATGCGAGTGCGTTCCGCGATGATCCGGCGCGCCTGCGTGACGTACTCGTTGCGACACCGACCGGTGCGCAGGTGGCGCTGGGTGAACTGGCTACGATTCGTATCGTGCCTGGGCCAACGCTGATCAAATCGGAGAACGCCGCGTTGAGCGGCATCGTGTACGTCGATGTGCGCGGGCGTGATATCGGCAGCTATGTGGATGCAGCGAAGGTTCGCATCGCAACAGGATTGACGCTACCGACGGGCTACCGGCTCGAGTGGTCCGGGCAATTCCAATCGCTGGAGCGAGCATCGCGGCGGCTGGCGCTCATCGTTCCGATCACGCTGCTGATCGTCTTCGGACTCCTGTATCTGAATTTCCGGAATGTGGTGGAGGTCGGCATTGTGATGTTGTCGTTGCCATTTGCTCTGGTCGGTGGTGTCTGGCTGATGTGGTTGCTGCATTACAACCTGAGTACGGCCGTCGCGGTTGGATTCATCGCGCTGGCCGGGGTCGCTGCCGAGACGGGCGTGATCATGCTCGT
>JANMWU010000398.1:0-9028 GCA_031380785.1 Gemmatimonadaceae bacterium | reverse complement strand
CGGGCGCGCGCCATTTCGCGAGCTGAATGATCTGGCCGGTGTGCATGCTCACGTGTTCCACGACGTGATAGATGGCGTGGAACACGGTCGTGCTGGCACCCTGGATTTCCCGCGGGGCGGTCAGCGACTCGTTACTCACCGAAACAATCGCGGCGCCGATCTGGCGAAATGATGTCGCCAGTCGCGCGAGGAGTTCGCCCTTTGTGTGGCCGGCGGTGGCGCTGAACTCAGCGTCGCGGTCCCGCTCAGTCACCTGCTCTGCAACGCCGCCGAGTATCCATTGCCTGGCGTTGCCTTCAATGTGTAGAATCAGGTTGCCGATGCTGTTCGAGCCTTCGGCCGGTCGCCACCAGATATCGTCCTCGGTGAGTGGCGCGAGAGCGAGCCGGATCTTGGGGAGATATTCGTCGACGAGGTAGTCGCGCGAGGCCTGAAGGAATGGATTCGACACGTGCTCACCTCAGCTGGATGGCATTGCGGCGATGGCCTCGCGGCGGCGATCTTCATCGAAGGCATTTTCACTGCGTGAAATCACCAGTGTCGCGACGCCGTTGCCGATAAGATTCGTGATCGCGCGCGCTTCGGACATGAACCGATCGACGCCGAGCAGCAGCGCGATGCTCTCAACCGGAATGACTTTCATTGCACTCAACGTGCTGGCGAGCACGATGAAGCCTGAGCCGGTCACTCCGGCAGCACCTTTGGACGTCACCATCAGCACCAGCAGAATGCTGAGTTGTTGCGAGATCGAAAGATCGATGCGATTGACCTGCGCCAGGAAAATCGTGGCCATCGACAGATAGATTGAAGTGCCATCCAGATTGAACGAGTATCCGGCCGGAATGACCAGGCCGACGACTGTCTTGTCGCAGCCGTAGCGCTCCATCTTGATCAGCATGCGCGGCAGCGCGGCTTCGCTCGAGCTGGTACCGAGAACGAGCAGAATCTCCTCGCGGATGTAGCGCAGGAATTCCAGGATGCGGAAGCCGTAGATCCGGCAGATGGTGCCCAGCACGATGAAGATGAAAATCGCCATCGTCGCATACACGTCGAGCATCAGCCGGCCGAGGGGCAGCAGCGACTTCAACCCAAACGAGCCGACAGTGAACGCCATCGCGCCGAACGCGCCAATCGGCGCGACCTTCATGACCAGCGCGACAATGCGAAAGAAGACGTGCGCAATACGATCGAGAATATCCGTCAGCGGCTTGCCGGTATCGCCCAGTGCCGTGAGCGCGATGCCGAACAGCACGGCGAAGAAGACGATCTGCAGGATTTCGCCTTTTGCAAATGCGTCCACGACGCTGGATGGCACGATGTTCGTCACGAAGTCAACGAACTTCATGCCTTCACCGACCTTGGTGTACTGCGAGATATCACCCTTGGCCAGCGCCGACGCATCGACGCCGTCGCCGGGGCGCGTGACGTTGACGATCACGAGGCCGATCGCCAGCGCAAACGTGCTCACGATTTCGAAATAAAGAAACGCCTTGCCACCGACCTTGCCGACCTTTTTCAGGTCGGCCATGTTCGCGATGCCGAGTACGATAGTGAGGAAGATGATCGGGCCGATGACCATCTTGATTAGCTTCACGAAGGTGTCGCCAAGCGGTCGCAGTGACTTGCCGAGATCCGGTGCGAGTGCGCCGAGCAGCGCACCGAGCGCGATCGCGGTGAGTACCTGTACAGTGAGGTTCGAGGCGAAGCGCTTCATCAGGGAGTCGAAAGATGGTCAGTGCGAAGGTGACAGGCGCCAATATAGGTACGTATAGTGGTCGCTGAACTCAGGCAGTTCGCCGGCGTGGTTGTGGCGTCGGTGCTTGGTGGCGCCGCCAACTCGGTGGCTGGTGGTGGTACGCTGCTGACGTTTCCAGCGCTGGTTGGCCTGGGTGTGCCGGTGGTTTCGGCGAATGCGACATCGACGGTTGCATTGTGGCCCGGCGGTCTGAGCTCGATGCTCGGCTATCGCGATGTGTTGCGCGGGGTGCGGACCTGGGCGCGTGCGCTCATCGTGCCAAGCCTGCTCGGCGGACTGACCGGAGCCTGGCTGCTCACGCGCACCACCGACGCGCAGTTCAAGGCCATCGTGCCATGGCTGGTGCTCGGTGCGACGCTGCTGTTTCTGTCACAGAAGCGCGTGGGTGCATGGTTGCGATCGCGAGCCGGAGTCGCCACGCAAGGCGCCACGTCTGATGACACGCTTCCGCCGCCGCCAGGTGCCTGGGCAATCGTCGTGCAGTTTTTCGTGGCGGTGTACGGCGGATATTTCGGTGCCGGTGCCGGCATTGTGATGCTGGCGGCGTTCGGGCTGCTCGGGCTGACGAATGTGCATCAGATGAATGGCCTGAAGAATTTTCTGGCGCTGCTGTTCAATTTTGTGGCAATCGTGACGTTCGCGCTCTCAGGGCTGGTGCACTGGCCGATTGCGGTGATCATGGCCGTCGGTTCAGCGGTCGGCGGGCATTATGCGGCCCGGTTTGCGCAGCGCACCAATCAGGATGTGATGCGGCAGCTGATCGGCGTGATCGGCGTCGCGAGCGCGGTCTGGTTGTTCGTGACGCGGTAAAGTCCGCGCGTCAAAAGCTCGATTGCGGCAGGTGCCCCGTCTCGGCGAACGTCATCACGCCGGCCCAGAATGTGCCGTCGGGGCGCACGTGCCCGTCCTCGTGGAGGTAACCGTGCACGCGCACGAATGCCTTTGGTTCGTTGGCGGCGGCGAAGATGCGGCGCGGCATTGACATGGGGAAGATCTGATCCGCGTCGCTGTGAACGACCAGCAAGGGCACATGCACGGCACCGATATTCTCGACCGTATTCCACAGATCGGGAAGCACCGGTTCGGCCCACGCCGGGATGGTACCAAAGGCGACGGCGGCTTCACGCGCCGATGAATACGACGCAACGAGCGCGAGGCCCTGCGGTTCAGGCGCGAGCGTCGGAAACTCACTGACGAGAAAGCCCGAGCCCAGCGAGTAGGCAAGTGCGATACGGCGCTGCGCGTACGGAAACTGAATCGCGGCGTCGCGCCACGCCTGTTTCACATCTTCGGCGATGGCGGTTGCCTTGCGATCGCCGCCGCTATTGCCGAAGCCGGAGTAATCGAACACGTAACTCGAGATGCCGGCCTTGTAGAGCAAGGCCTGCACATCGGCCCAATACGACACCGACTCGGCCGAGCCGTGAAAGATCACGACGACTGGTGCGCGGTCGCTGATTTTCGTCATCACGCCGTCGAGATGATACGAACCGCGCGGAATGCTGACGCGCGAGAATGGCACGCCGAATGTTGCCGGTGTCTCCGGTCCGACCGGTCGCGAAATAAGGCTGTTCTTCTCGACCATCGAATAGGCAGTGCGACGCGCGGCGATCGGCAGCACCACGAACAGCAGCAGTGGCACGATGATCCAACGCCAGCGGACTGTCGTCGCAGTCATGCGCCAGGTCCGCGCGTATGTACCGGCGCCGGCGGCGACGCGGCGTGCACATCATCATGGCGCCCGATGACCAGCAACAGCGAGCTCAGCACGAGGCGGGACATTCCGTTGGGTTGGGGGCACACAGCACGCGTCGAGATCACTGCTGCAGCGACCAACAGAATTTGTGGCGGCGTCGAGTGTGAAAACAACTGTCGTAACATGATCACCGGAGATATCGCTTGAGTGCGCCGCGTCAGCGGGGTAACCTGCGCCTCACGCCATTCGGGCGCGATGCAGGGAAGGGACTCTCAAAAAGGCAGACAGGCAGCGATGCAGCTCGGCATGGTCGGACTCGGACGGATGGGCGCGAACATGACCACGCGGCTGCTCCGCGGCGGTCACACGGTGGCGGTGTTCGACCGGAATCCGGCGGCCGTGGCGACTTCCGCCGCCGATGGCGCGGTCGGCGCGGCGTCGCTTGCGGAACTGATCTCGAAGCTCGCTGCACCACGCGCCGTGTGGGTGATGGTGCCTGCGGGTGTTGCGACCGAATCGACGTTTACCGCTCTCGCGGGGGCGCTGGCGTCGGGCGACACGATCATCGACGGCGGCAACAGCAACTACAAGGACAGCATGCGACGCGGGAAGATGCTGGCGGAGCACGGCATTGCCTTCGTCGATGCCGGAACCAGCGGCGGCGTCTGGGGCCTCAAGGAAGGGTATGCGCTGATGATCGGCGGCGACGCTGCGGCGGTGGAGCGACTGTCGCCGATCTTTTCGACGCTGGCGCCGGCGGCAGATCGCGGATGGGCGCGCGTGGGGCCGAGTGGGGCTGGTCACTTCACGAAGATGGTGCACAATGGCATCGAGTACGGGATGATGCAGGCGTACGCGGAGGGATTTTCAATTCTGCAGCACAAAACGGAGTTGTCGCTCGACCTGGCGCAGGTGGCGGAGCTGTGGCGTTATGGAAGTGTCGTCCGCTCATGGTTGCTGGACCTGACCGCGCTGGCGCTCAAGGAAAATCCGTCGATGAAGGGCATTGCCCCGTACGTCTCGGATTCCGGCGAAGGACGGTGGACGGTGGCCGAAGCGATTGATCTCGATGTGCCGGCGCCGGTGATCACACTGTCGCTGCTGCAACGCCTTCGCTCGCGCGACACCGAGTCGTACTCCGACAAACTCCTTTCAGCGATGCGCAATCAGTTCGGCGGACACACCATCAAGACGGAACCGACTCCGTGAGCAACGGCACACCAGGCTTGTCGCTGTTCGTGGTGTTTGGTTCATCAGGTGACCTGTCCAGACGCAAGATTCTGCCGGCACTGTTTCAGCTGCACGCTCAGGGCACGACCAAGGCGGGTTGCATCATTCTCGGGCTGTCACGCAAGCCGGACTTCGACGATGCCGCGTTTCGGGCGATCGGCAACGGCGCCATCGGCGAGAAAATTGCGCCGGCGGCGGAGGTGTCGGCGTGGACTTCGCAGTACTTCCGTGGCCAGTCAATTGGCGACGGGACGCCGGACGATTACGCCAGACTTCGCGACAGAATTGCGGCGCTCGAGGCGGAGTTCGGTGCCGTGACAGTGCGAGTCTTCTATGTAGCGCTGCCGCCGGAGAGTTTTCCGGGAGCCATCACAGGCCTGGGTGAGGCGAAGCTTGCCGCTCCGACAGAGACCACGCGGCTGGTGATCGAAAAGCCATTCGGGCACGACCTCGCCAGTTCGCGCGCGCTGAGTGACACAATTCATCATTACTTCGCCGAAGAGCAGGTCTATCGCATCGACCACTACCTCGGCAAGGAAACAGTGCAGAACATGATGGTTTTTCGATTCGCGAATGCGATGTTCGAGAATCTGTGGAACCGCAATCATGTCGAAAGCATCGAGATCACCGTGTCGGAGGACCTCGGCGTGGAGGGCAGAGCCGAGTATTACGAGCACGCCGGTGCACTGCGTGACATGGTGCAGAGTCATCTGACGCAGCTGCTGGCGCTGGTCGCCATGGAAGTTCCCGGCTCCATGGACGCGGCGGCGATCCGGGCCGAGAAAGTCAAAGCCTTGCGGGCGATTGCACCGATCTCTCCGTCAGACGCGGTGCTGGGCCAGTACTACGCCGGCAAGATCGATGGCAAGGATGTGATCGGATATCGCGAAGAGCCGGGAGTGGCGGCGAACTCGCGCACGGAGACGTTCGCGGCGATTCAGCTGCACATCGAGAACTGGCGCTGGCAGGGTGTGCCGTTCTATCTGCGCACCGGCAAGCGGCTCGGGCAGCGCGTGACCGAGATCGAAGTGAAGTTCCGGCGTGCGCCGGTGTGGATGTTCCGCTCGATGCATCAGGAAGAACTGCATCGCAATACACTGGTGATGACGCTGCAGCCCAACGAAGGGTTCAGCCTGTACTTCGATGTCAAGGCTCCGGGTGAACCATTTCGCGTGCAACGACTGCCGTTGCACTTTGACTACGCCGAGGCATTCAAGTCGATCCCGGAAGCGTATCAGACGCTGTTGCTCGATGTGCTGCGCGGCGATCAGACTTTGTTTGTGCACACCGAGGAGGTGGAAGTGGCGTGGACGCTCTTCACGCCGTTGCTGGATGGCGCGGTTGGAGTGCTGCCCTATCCCGCTGGCAGCGACGGTCCGCTGGAAGCGGGCAAGCTGTCGTCGCGATGAGCGAGGTGCTGCGGGAAGTCGTGATTCTGAATACCGACGACATCGCGAAGTGGACGGCGAGATTGATTGAAGCAGCGATCGTGACCGCCGTAAACGCGCGCAGTGTCTGTCGCCTTGTACTGGCCGGCGGTCGTACGCCGGCGCAGGTGTATCGGGCGCTGGCGACGCTGCCCGACATTCCGTGGGCGCAGGTAGAGGTGTACATCGGCGACGAGCGCTGTGTGCCGCCGACGCACGCCGACAGCAACTATCGCATGATTGCGGAGACTTTGCTCAGCGCCGTGCCGATTCCGTCGGCGCAGATTCATCGTCTGCGCGGAGAGATCGGATCCCAGGCTGCGGCCGACGAGTATCAGGCACTGCTCGATCCGTTGCCGGAACCGAAATTCGATTTCGTGCTGAATGGCGTCGGCGCCGATGGGCACACGGCGTCGCTGTTCCCCGGTGATGCGCGTCTGACCACCGCGCGTGCGTGGGCGCTGGCGTCGGTGTCACCGCCGCAATTTGCGGTGAGCGAACGGGTTGGGCTGAGCATGCGCGCGCTGTGTTCGACGCGGGTGGCCTGCGTGATCTGCACCGGTGCCGAAAAGCATGCAGTGCGCCAGGCAATCCTGTCGGGCGACGCTGCCGCACAAACGTTGCCGGCGGCGCTGCTGTGCGGGACGGAGCGCACGATCTGGATTGTGGATCCGATGTAACTGACGAGACTGGCAGCTCCGGCTGCAGTCCCTGGCGGCGGCAGTCTGCCGCCGCCATTCTTCCAATCAGGATCGACTACGATCTGAGTGGGTGACCGCTCGATCGTGACCAGTTCACAAAGAGCACGCCGCCCGGTGCGTCGAACGCTGGCTGCCCAGGCGCTGGTGTGATCTGCAGCTGCAATTCGTCGATGGGATTTTTCGAGCAATCCCAACACGTCAGCGCAAAGTCACTGGGCCGGCGCGTCCGCGAGAGCAGCATGATGTGTACCATCGCCGAATCAGAGACGAGCACATCGTTGCGCGAAAGATGGCCGAACGCCCATAGCGCAACCGCACTCTTGATGGTTGGAACAAGTGGCGTGTGCGCGCCGGATGCGCCGTGGTAGTAGAGCCCCATGATCACGCCACCGAAGCGTGGATTGAACGGGATGTCGCGCGTTTGCACGCGATCGATTGACAGCCGCCAGCGCGCGCCGTCCTGCGTTACAAAGCTCGCGTTGCCGTTCACCGAATCGCGGGTGGCGCCGCGATCCCATGCCGAGAATTTTGCGGAGCCGTGGATTACCGCCACGTTGTTCGAGTACGGGCCCTGCTCGGCTTTATGATGCAAATCCGCCTGCTGGTCGGCGGGTCGCATCGCAATGACTGCGGCAGCGCTGTCGGCGAACGGAAACGGCCCCGGCAGGATCTGGATCACGGTGCCGCCGCCCGTCACTTCAATCGCCTGACCGTTTGCGGCCGGTCGACTGTCAGGCGGGGCGCCGCTCGCTGACTCCGCAGGCGTCGCGGTAACACGCAGGTGGGCCAGCATGCCAAGATGTTTGTGCGACCCGCTGCCCACCGGACAATACAGTTCGTAGCTACCGACTCGCAGTGTGACACGCAACGTGTCAGTTTGGCCTGGCTGCAGCATGACACTGCTACGTTCGAGTCCGCGGCCTTCAATCTCGAGTGCGTGCGGGACGCTGCCCGCATTGCTGATTGCGAACGTCGTCCGACCTGCTGCCACAGTGGAAGCAGTGAGCGTGACCGACCACTCGCTGAGCCGCACGCTGACGACCGCGGCAGGCGCGATGATGCGAGGCGCGGTGGTCGGAATAACGGCACCGACCGCAAGTGTGAAGAGGATTGGATGCATGGCTGCTGTCACGGTGTGAGATATTGTGTTGTTCGTCTCCGTGACGCGGAACTGGGGCTGAAAATTCCCCGGCAGAACGGAATCCGGGTGCGGGAATATTCGGAGGCACTCGCGCGTCTCCGCCTGATCGCTCACTTCCAGCCTGGCGCGAAATCATTCCTGATACATCGCAGTTCGAAGCGCTAATGTTGCCGCATCTCAACGCCGCGTGGAATCTCGCGCGGCATCTGTCGCGGAACGACCACGATGCCGAAGACATTGTGCAGGAGTCGTTTCTGCGCGCGCTCCGATTCTTTGACTCGTTCCGCGGCGACAACGAACGCGGGTGGCTTCTGGCCATCGTGCGGCACGTCGCGCATTCGGCGCACCGCCGCGACCGCGTTGCACACATCACCGCCGAATTCAACGACGCGTTGCACAGCGAGAGTGTCGCCGCGGAAGGGCCAGTGAGAGACATGGATCGACAGGAGGCGGGCGCGCGCCTGCAGTCCGCGCTCGATCAACTGCCACTCCAGTTCAGGGAGGTTCTGGTGCTGCGTGAATTGGAGGACCTGTCGTACGACGAGATCAGTCGCATCGTGCGTGTGCCTATCGGCACTGTCATGTCGCGGCTGTCGCGCGCACGCGCCCGGCTTGCACACACGCTTACCGCGACGGGAGAATCGCACCATGACTGAGCCGCGCATTCCTCGCTTTACAATGCCGGACGGACTGCGCGAGCGCGTGCAGGCAGCGGTGCAGCGTGCCGCGTTGACCGGTAACGCTGCCGCAAGCGATACGCGCGCTCAAGCGGCGTCGGATGGTCCGCGGGCCGCGCGGCGAGTCACGGCGCCGGCATGGATCGCACTCGCGGCGTCGCTGGTCGTTGCAGTGTCCGCAGGTGTGCTAACCACTGCGGGACGCGCGCGTCGTGTTGACGATGAAGTGGTGCAGCTCGCCGACGCGCACTTGCGCGCGCTGGTGCCGGGCCATCTGGCGGACGTTGCCTCCACCGACCGTCACACCGTCAAGCCGTGGTTCGCTGGCCGGATCAGCTTCGCACCGCCCGTCACGGATCCGGCGGCAGAAGGATATCCGCTGGTCGGCGGGCGCGTCGAT
>JANMWU010000325.1:0-1809 GCA_031380785.1 Gemmatimonadaceae bacterium | reverse complement strand
ACCAGTGGATCGCAAGGCTGCATTTGACACCCGCTGGTCGTTGCGGCTGCGCTGAGCGCCGTTGCCAAAAATCAGCGCGTCTGGATCGTTGCCGACAGCGCTCGCCAGCCAGCGAGCCACCGTCCTCGCACGCTCTGGAGAGCCATCGCTCGGATTGAGCAGTGCCGGCGCATTCTCCAGCGCGAGCACGTGCATCAGCGCGGCGACACTGTCGTCGCGATGCGCGAGATTCACCCAGTACTCACCGCCCTGAGGCAACTCCGCCGCGAGAGCCATGCGCGAGGGCAACCGCGCCGGCTGCGGCCGGAATGTAGGTCGTGTCGTAGCCATCACTTTTCGCTGACGGCGCTACCGTGAGCACAACGACGTCGAGTCGTTCAGGCAATCCAACAATCGTCGCGCTCGCGATGTCGCCGCGCTGCCATGTCACCGCACTCTCACGGGTTGAAACCGGCGAGCGCCGGACCGCCCACACCCGGTGTTTCGCGGCCGCAGCCGCACGCGCGAATGCGGAACCCACATAGCCCGCACCCAGTACCGCGATTCGAAGTGGTTCGCTCATGCGACAATTGTATCAGGTACGCCAGTCAGCGTTGTTACTCTTCTGATGTATGTGCACCGCCATCTCACACGACCCAATCGTTCGTTCGGCGAAGCGCGTTCGCGATGTTGCCCGGGCGCGCGCGCTGGTGTTGCAGTTCGGTTGGAACGCAATGGCATATCAGGTTGTGAACGACGGCATGCTGCACTGGTTCTCCGCAGACGACGATGCGGTGGTTGGCTATGTCCGGGCGCACGGACGGTGTATTGTGGCCGGCGCTCCGATCTGTGCCGCGGAGCGATTGACTGCGGTCATCGCCGAATGGGAGACCTTCGTGGCGTTACAGCGTTGCCGCACCTGCTACTTCGGTGCCGCAGGGCGCGTGTTCGATGCGCTGCATGCACAGCCCGGATACTCCACTGTGGTACTCGGAGCGCAGCCGGTGTGGGATCCGAGCCGATGGCCGACAGTCCCTGCCGGATCAGCGTCATTGCGAAGCCAGATATCGCGGGCGCGAAACAAGGGCGTAAGGGTGAGCGAGTGGTCGCCGGCCAGCGCGTCGGCCGATCCACGGTTGCGTGCGTGTCTCGACAGCTGGCTGCGCACGCGCAAGCTGCCAACACTGCACTTCCTCGTCGAGCCGAACACGCTGCACGATCTGGAAGGCCGACGCGTGTTTGTCGCGGAGTGTCGCGGCGCGGTCGCCGGATTCATCAATGCCTCACCGGTGCCGGCAAGGAAGGGGTGGCTGGTGGAGCAATTCGTGCGCAGCGATCGAGCGCCGAATGGCACCATTGAGTCGCTGCTTGACTGCATGATGAAAGCGGTGGCAGCCGATGGCGCGACATACGTGACAATGGGCCTGGTTCCACTTCGGCAGCGCGCCGACGACGACACCGTGCATGCCAATCCGGCGTGGCTTCGTGCGCTGCTCGCGTTCGTGCGGCTGCACGGCCGACGATTCTACAATTTCGACGGGCTGGAACGGTTTAAGACCAAGTTCCGGCCCGATGCGTGGGAGGCGATTTATGCCATCACCGCCGAACGCTCATTCTCGCCGCGCACACTGTACGCAATCGGCGCCGCGTTCACCGTGCAATCACCCATACTGGCAGTCGCGGGAGGGTTGCGGCGCGCCCTGGCGACTGAACTGCGCCGCCTCCGGTCGACGATCGGCTTGGGGAGTGCTGCCGCGATTCACGTCTGAAGTCACACGCGTCACTCTCCGAACGTCGCCGGCACCCATACTGAAATTGAACCCGGCGCGC
>JANMWU010000258.1:0-3697 GCA_031380785.1 Gemmatimonadaceae bacterium | reverse complement strand
TCGAGCTCCGGCATCAGCCGGTCGAGCATCCCGCGCCAGTCCTTGTCGGACAGCACACACACCACCGCCGCCAGCGGTCGCACCGGCACCACTGCACGAATCGATTCCACCACCGTTGCAATGCCATCCGGATTGTGTGCCACATCGAAGATCCATCGCCCGACGCGCTGGAACCGGCCCGCAAGTCTGGTCGCGAAAGCGCCGCGTTCGAGCCGCTCGTGTGAAGGCAGATACACCCCGCCAGCCGCCCGCAAAACCGAAATGGCCGTTGCCAGGTTCTGCGCCTGATGCACGCCAAGCAGCGAGCTCTTCAAAGCCAAGTCGTGCCCGCCATCGTCGAAATGGACCGCTGTCCCATCGCTTGTCAGCTCCACTGATCGCGTCGGCAGCAGATGCGGCGCCACGTCGACACGCGACGCACCGGCCCGATGGGCAGCCGCAACCAGCGTCTCGATGATCGCTGGATCCCTTTCGCCGATCACCGCCGGTACACCGGCCTTGAAGATGCCCGCTTTTTCAATCGCGATCTCAGTCAACGTGTCGCCGAGGTACTCCCGATGATCCAGCGCAATCGAGGTCACTGCCGCCACCAGCGGCGTGATCACATTCGTTGAATCGAGACGCCCGCCAAGTCCCACTTCCACCACGGCGACATCCACACCGGCCTGCACAAACAGGTCGAACGCCATCGCTGTCGTCGCTTCAAAGAACGTGGCGCCGAGGTGGTCGATGTCGTGCTGATGCGCTTTCAGCCACGTCATCACATCTGACTCGTGAACCGGCGCGCCGTTGATCAGCAGCCGCTCACGGAAATCGATCAGATGCGGCGACGTGTAACGACCGACGCGAAATCCCATCGTCTGCAGCACGGCATCGATCGTCGCACAGGTGCTGCCCTTCCCATTCGTGCCGGCAAGGTGAAACGCGCGCAGCGTCTCGTGCGGCGAACCGCACGCCTGCAGCAGTTCCCGCGTGCGATCGAGTCCGAGCCGGACGCCCTGCGTCGTGCGCGCGGCCAGCGCGCTGATGGCCGCGCGGTAGTCGTCGGGAGACACCGCGCCGCCATCCGTCATCGCCGTCAGGCCGCCGACCAGCCTGTCGCGGCGGGCTTGCCGGTCATGTGACGCAGCAGGCGACCCACCGTCGCCTTCAATTCGTGACGATGAACGACGGCGTCAAGCATGCCATGTTCGAGCAGAAATTCCGCGGTCTGAAAACCCTCGGGCAGATCCTGTCCAATCGTCTGCTTGATCACGCGTGGACCGGCAAAGCCGATCACGGCACCCGGCTCGGCGATGATCGCATCACCGAGCATCGCGTAACTCGCACTCACGCCACCCGTCGTCGGATTCGTCAACAACGAAATGTATGGAATGCGACGTTCGGCCAGCATCGACAGCATTGCGGACACCTTTGCCATCTGCATCAGTGACAGCACACCTTCCTGCATGCGTGCGCCACCGGAGGCAGACACGATCATGAGCGGGAATTTCCTTTCCAGCGAATGCTGACCGAGTCGCGACAGTTTTTCACCGACAACCGATCCCATCGAGCCGCCCATGAAGGCGAAGTCCATGGCGCCGACGTTCAACGGCATGCCCGCGATGCGCCCCGTTGCGGTGATCACCGCGTCCTGATCACCCGCATTCGTGATCGACTTTTTGAGCCGCGACGGATAGTCCGGAAAACTGAGCGGGTCGGTTGATCGCAGGTCGGTTTCCGTCTCGTCGATCGTCTCCTCATCGAGGAGAATCGAGAGGTAGTCGCTGGCCCGGATACGACGGTGATAGTCGCAATTCGGGCAGACATTCAGGTTCCGCTCGAAGTTGTCGCGAATGTCCGTATGACCGCAGGCTTCGCACTTGACCCACGCGTCGCGAGGGATCTCGAGCTTTTCGCGCCGGGGCTGCCGGGGTTTCTTTTCCTTGCGGAACCATGCCATCCGGTAATCTCGCCGGAATGATGGAACCGGGCAATGCTTGCGGTTGCCACTACTGCGGACCTGTGAGTCTTAAATAGCCGCCAGATCGCCCCGGCCCCGGCCTTCCCGGGAGATGCGCATCAGTATCCCCACCGACAGCCAGGACGCCAGCATGAAGCTGCCACCGTAGCTGAAGAACGGCAGCGGAATTCCCGTGATCGGCATCAGGTTCAGAGTCATTCCCACGTTCTCAATGACGTGGACCAGCCAGCTCGCCAGCAGCCCGAAGGCGATCAGGCTTGCATACGGGTCACTGGCCCGGCTCGAGATCCGGATCGCGCGCATGAACAGCGCCAGAAACAGCGTGAGAGCCAGCGTCACGCCGATGAAGCCCAGCTCTTCGCCCACGACGGCGAAGATGAAGTCTGTCTGCTGCTCTGGCACGAAGTTCAGCCGCTTCTGCGTACCCAGCGTGAATCCCTTGCCAAACCAGCCCCCCGATCCGATCGCCACAGTGGATTGAATGACGTGGTAACCCGACGCCCTGGCGTCGATGCTCGGGTCCAGAAAGACGAGCAGTCGCTTCTGCTGATAAGGTGCCAGTTTCTCCCAGAGGATTGGTGCCACCACGCCGGTCACGATGTTGATGCAGACCAGCGCAATCCCTTCCAACAGATACGGCCGGTAGAGCCAGACCAGTCCGAGCAGAATCAGGAACCAGGCACCCCACAGGCGGGTGCTGAACGCGAGCACGAGACTGATGGCCGGACTCGCGATCAGCAGCAGCAGGCGCCAGTTCACCCCTGACCAGAACAGCATCGCGAAGAAGATGCCGATGAAGACGATGCCGGTGCCAAGGTCGGGCTGCAGCATGATCAGCAGCCACGGCAGACCGACCACGAGCGCCGGATGCCACAGTTCGAGCAGCGACTCGGGCGGTTCCCGTCGATTCGCGAGAACGCGCGCCAGCATGAACGTGACGGTGATCTTCGCCAGCTCCGCCGGCTGCCCAATGCGAATTCCACCAATCACGAGCCAGCTCTTGGAACTCGCCGCGGTCCCGGCACCGCTGCCGATCGCGAGCGTCAGCAACAGCATCAGAATCGTGATCACGTACGCGTACGGCGTGAGCCAGTCCAGAAAACGCACCGACGCATTACTCGCCGCAAACGCAGCACAGACGGCAATCACGAACCAGACAGTCTGCGTCTTCCAGAGATGCGCCACGAAGGTCACCGTGTCGGTCTGTCCGGCCGAATACACCATCGAGATGCCGAACACGCTGAGTGTCAGCGCGATCAGCAGTAATGGGATGTCTGGAATGCGCCTCGTCATTCGGTGCTGACGATCGGCGCCGTTTTCGCCTTCAAATAGTGCGCCATGACTTTCGTTGCGATGCCCGCCGCCACCGATCCGTGCAGGCCGTACTCGACGAAAACGCCCACGAGGATCTTCGGCTTATCGGCAGGCGCGAATCCCATGAACCAGGCGTGATCCGGGTTCGGCGGATTCTGCGCCGTCCCTGTTTTGCCTGCCACGGAGATGCCGTCCACGCGCGCACTGTTCGCGGTACCGCGGCTGCTGACCACGCCGGCCATTGCGAGCCGGATACCGACCAGTTGCGCTTCGGTCAGATTCATGATCTGAATGCGCTCAGCATTGCGCGAGACGATCTCAGGCTTCGCCGCCTTTCCGTCGGTTGCCAGCGCGGTGTAGAAGCGCGCCATGTTGATCAGCGTCTGCGCGTTCTCACCCTGTCCGATCGAGAGGTTGATG